>NZ_RRYX01000084.1:0-13333 GCF_014861375.1 Psychrobacter sp. FME5
ATTCTATGTCAATTATGGCTATGTCTGATGCCAGCATACTTTTTAGAACACCACCAAATATGATAACAATCAGCTTTGTACGTACTAGCAACGCAGCAATTTTATGCCGATGCTCTTGAGCTAATGCTACAAGCTCGTTTTTGGCCCGTATAAGTGGTTCTATTATACCAGTCTGCTATAAATGGTGTATTAATAGGTTTGAAGGGTGAGATAGCTGGTTCCGCTAGGGTATAGTCAATGGAATTCCCTAATGACAGTATTTATGATCCAAAGGTAACAAAATGATAGTTCAAGACAATTTTAATCCTTATCCAAAAGATCTATTGCCTACTAAATTCATCTATCCAGTTAAATATTTAGAAATTAGCGAGAACCCAAAACTCGTTAACCATAATAAAGATTATCACTTTCGTTGGTGGTTTGAGGACGCTGTTAACGAAGGAAGTAAATTATCTTATAGGCTTAGAAATGATAAAATAGAAGGACTTAACTTAGTGCCATTTGCTCAAAATGGCGACTGGTTAGCAAATTTTGATGGTGATGATACCTCAGGCAATCCAAGAGTCGTTGTAGTAGATTTGGGTGATTTGCCATTTCATATGATATGTGAAGACTTTGCTGACTGGCTGACTAAAGCTGAGCAGGACTATTGGTAATAGCTCACCCTAATAGTTTAATGTTTTGTACACCATGAAGTACACTGTGACTATTCCAGTGTGTTTAAACGTTGATGCTATTAAGCTACAGCTTAGGATTCAAGTCCTCACTAGGGTACCGAACTTAATAATTCGCAAGCTCATCCTCTTGCTCATCACAGACCTTCAATCCAATTTGTACGGCCTCACTAAGGTCAGCCCCTTCTTTGACACTATAAGGCACATTTGGCGTCAAACGACTTAGCTTTAAGCCATCTACCGCTGCTTTATTAAGCGGTATACCAACGTAAGATTCATCGGTGTATCCCTTAGGATGAAAAAACACCTCACGACCAAAGGAAGGATTTGAGGCACACGCAATCTCACCCTCAGGCACCGTAAACGGATAAGGTGTTGTGTAATATTTACTCCATGTCTGCTCACTCACTACGATATAGCCTGAACCATACAGATCATCTTCTGTATTGCCTGAGCTGCACCCAATCATAACGATAGACGCTACTGCAATTAACCACCTGGACATATTGATTCGCATGGTACGCCGTCCTTATCACGGTCTAGCTTGGTATTTCCACATTTGAGTGCTTGTTTGGCTTGTTCACAGCTAACCATCTGCCCACAAGTGCGCGGTAAGCCTTTGCATTGAGAGCCGCCAGCACCTTTAGCAAACAACGGATGCTCTACCTCAATATCACTATAAAATGGATTATCAGTGACTGTAACTGCTGCCTGAGAAGATAAGGCAAAGAGAGATAACGCCATACTTAAAATAAATTTTTTCATAAAAACTACTTTTTTTGATATCCAAAACACTGCGTTCAAGTATTAATAATACCCTATATTTGTTCAATAAAGTGAGTGCTGTATAACTAAACGTCTGATTTACACAGCAGATTATTTATAATTTGCCTGATAGACGGGTTAGTGCCATAGTTGTTCACTGAACGTTCTGGACAGTTGTACTGTACAGTCTCTAAAAACGTACTTGAACACTAGGTGAACAATGAACATATCGGTGACAAAAGCGGCAAAAGAATGGGGTGTATCAAGAACCACGATCTATCAGAAAGTCAATGATGGTGAGCTTTCTAGAACGGCAGACAAGAAAATAGACGTTTCGGAAATGTTGCGAGTGTTCGGTGAGCCGATTTCTAAAAAACGTACTGAACGTTCAGTGGACACTGTTCAAAGTACACCTCTGAACAGCCAAAGTGTTCAGTACAATACGGACATTGAACACCTATTAGCGCTTGAAAAGCTCAAAAATGAGCACCTGAGCCAACAAGTAAGCGATCAAAAGAAGTTGATAGAGAATTATCAGCAGCAGATAGTACAATTGAACAAAACGCTGGATAAAGCCAACGCCAGTATCCATGATTTCGCACAAGTAAGACTGCTAGAGTTTAAGCAAGCTGAAATAAGCGATGAGCCGCCACTTGAACAAGAGCAAGAAAAAAAAGACGATTCAATCGTCGCGACGGCTAAGAAGAAAAAACGGTGGTTCTTTTGACTTTAACGGATATTTGAAAAAACATTAGTGTTTAATCTTTGGTAAATAGCTCTCTAAACCTTTATTGGGCTTGTTAAAACTTTCAGGCTCTCGTTGTATGATATTAATCATTTCGCGCTTAAATGCGTCAGTCTGCATTTTGCCGTCATAACTTAGGCTTGGATGATCGTTATAGTCATTCATAAACTGCACGCTATCGACAATGGACTGGATGGCTGCTTGCGATAATGCACCGTCTGCACCCGTTAGCTTGTCTAATGTTTTTTTATGGAAACTCAGCTTTAAGCCTCTAAATCCCTTACCTCTCGATTTCTTCTGATACTCCACGCTAACACTATAGTTTGTATTCTCGTTAATGTCGTTAATAGCTGTTTCAATAACAAATTGTCGCAAATGACCGAACTGCTTGTATTTACCTTTGACATTCATTACATGCTTAAATTCTTCAAGTGTAAAATCTTTGCTGTACTGAAACTGATTAACCCACATAACGACTAATTCATATAAACGTATTGAGTGGATACTTGATAACTCGCCGATTTCAAGCAACTTATACTTAGTAAAATTAGCTCTTAGCTGTGTCAAATAAGGCAAAATCTTTTCTGCAAAAGATAAAGAAACTTCTCCGTTATCCGGGTCATAGACAATACTACTGATAAGTCTTGTTTGAAGTATTTTGTTTTCGGGCAAGCTCATTACAATATCAACGTCATACAAACGCTTACTTGCGTTTTCCATATCACGATAGACGTTCTGCTCGTTTTTAGACTTCTTACCAAAGAACAGTGACTTTATATCATCTACAGACACTTTAAATTCAGTCTGTTTTGTTACTTCTGGTGCGTCAGGTCTGCTGTCTATCTGACTAATACACGCTAGCATTAGCTCTTTGTCTGTTTTTTGCATTGTGTATGTTGCTAAAATCAGCTCGTTTGATTGAACAACTAAATTATTTTCCATTTTTAATCCTGCTCATTTACTGTTTTTTTAAAAACATTCAAGCTATGGTAACATCAAAAACGGTTAAATAAACAGTTAAATAAACAGTATTTAATATATGACTGTTTTTTCTGCTCATTTACTGTTTTTTCTGCTCATTTACTGTTTTTTCTGCTCATTTACTGTTTTTTCTGCTCATTTACTGTTTTTTCTGCTCATTTACTGTTTTTTCTGCTCATTTACTGTTTTTTCTGCTCATTTACTGTTTTTTCTCTTTGTAAGCTATTGATATTAAAGGTGAAAAAAGGCTCTTAAACAGGAGTAAACAGGAGTAAACAGGATCAAATAAAAACCCTTAAAGAAACGGGAAATAAATTTTTTGTGGATAAGTGAAAAAACATCACTTAAACAACGTATCTTGCCTAAGCAACTTATCCCTCAGTAATCGTTTTTTTAAGGATGAGATTAAGGCCTAAATCCTCGGCTAGGTGTATTAGTTCTACTCACTTGATACTGATAGGACTCTAAACCGTCCTGTAGGGCTTTATGTTGTCTTTCAGGCAGCTCTTTGCCATATTGCTCAGTAAACGTCTCTAAAGTGGCTTTAAGGGCCTCTGAGTACGTTTTACGCTGGGTTGTTGGTAGGGAGTTAACATCACGCAACGCAAGTTTGAATTGCTGACAGGTTTTATCCAAGGTATCTGCTAGATGTTCTTTGGCAACGTCTCTTGCCTCAGCTGGGCAGTTATCCTGATTGATGTAATCCATTAATTCTTCTATATAGCTGAACGATGACATGGTGTCCCGAGTCATTCTGCCAACCTCTCCTGCGCTACCGCCCAGTTTGTCGATGATGCTGGTATTAAATGCCGCTCGTTTTTGATCGATATTGTCTCTGAAATCTATAAAATGCTTGGTAAGCGCTAGATACTGCTCACGTTCAGCGTTAGGATCACGCAACAGCTTAATAATGACTTTGTTGTTTTCAACCAGCGTGTGATCAAAACGTTTGGCCACTTGGCGTAAGTGCGCGGTAAACTCCACGGCTTTATCGTGGTCCTCAATACCATGGTGCTGTGCAAAATCGTTGAGTAGTGCCACTTGCCGCTGATCAAATTTATCAGGGGCGTCAGCCGCGGTTTCTCCTTGTTCCCACCTGATAGCCATATCATCACGATGACGTTGTATTAAGCGCATGGCTAGGTGCAGCTTCATACGTTCAACATACTCAAAGATTCTCTCATCTTTGTGACGGTTTGCTCGAGTGTCTCGATCAATGCGTCCTTCTTGTCGATCAAGTCGAGCAGCTCTTGCTCGTCGTGCTGCGTCATCGAAGGGGTTGGGGGCTGGTCTTGCACTTCGCTCAGTTGCTTTGTTAATTTCAATATTTGACTTTCCGATAGCTTCAGTGATTCCCTCAATTGCTTGTTTTGTGTCGTCAATTCTTTGTGTGAGCTTGTTATTTGCTTGTGCTGTGCCATTAATTCTTTGTTTTGTGTCATCACATCGCTTTGGTAGGTTTTCGCATCGTTTAGCTGCCCAAGCAATGCCTGATTTTGCGTTTTCAATGCATCGTTTTGTGTCGTCAACTCGAATTGCCGTTCTATTATTTTGTTCTGTGCAGTACGTAATGTGAGGTTCTGAGCTTCCAGAGAGTTGTTTTGCAAAATCAGCTCGCTGTTTTGTGCCTCCAATGCTGCCAGGTAGTCTTGCATTTTTCTCAGTTGCCCAAGCAAGTCCGTCTCGATATTGTTTGATTCGTCGCTCATTGTCTGCCTCCTGTTTGATATGGTTGTCAGCCACCAATTTGTTGCGCTCTTTGATGGCGCGGTTGGTATTACCTTTTTCGGTCGTGATGCCTCGGCGCTCCATGGCCGTCGCCTCTACTCCCATTTTAATGGTGGGCTGCTGATCAAGCCCCTGATCCTTGTAACTGCGCGCATCCATCAGCGGTAGATGATATTCGGCCAATACCTTATTGGCGGTATCTACCCACATCTCACGAATACGCTTAATCTCCTGCATCGATGACGGCAGATCATGCGCCTTACGTTTTTTATTAGACCACTCAAACGGGGTCTTAAGCTTTGGATCAAATGCCAAGGTTTTATTTGGTCCAATGGTAGGCGCTCGAGTAGTGACTAAAATATGTGCGTGAAAATTACGGGGATCAGGGTTTTCCTCACCCTCACGCAAATACTTAGAGCTTGGCGGTACATTAGGATCAAAAGGCAATTTCATCACCGGACGATGGATACACACATCCGCAATCACATCCATATCGTCACAAAGCTTTTGGGCAAAGTTGATAGCCAGTGAATGGCGTTCTTCCTCAGACAACTCATGAGGCAAATTAATCAGCCACTCACGCGCCACCCGACTGTCCGAACGTGTCTCTGCCGCTTCAGCGGTATTCCAAAGTGTCTCTCGATCCACACTCACACCCAGCGCCTTTAGCGAAAATGGTAAAACAATATCGCTACTCATCACCCCAGACTTTTTACTATAGTCATGCGTCTTGCCATATTTGGCATCATCAAGCACATCGCCAGCACGATAGGCCGCAGATGCCACCGCCGACTGTCCTGCTTTTCGAGAAATCGCCTTTGTTGCAATGTGTACCATTGTCATAAAAGTCACCTGCTATTTTTGCTTTTTGCACACCACCGCTTTTTGTGGTGTGTGGGGTTTGGGGTTTCCCCAACGAAGAAGGATTCAAAATTAAGAATAGTAACGAAGTGAATAGATTAAATTTTGAGTCGTTACTTCGCCCTTAGTCAGGGGGACGCCACCATCACCCATTAAAATAAAATATATCAGATTTAGAATTATTCTACCTTAAAGAGTAGCATAGATGATTGAATGATGCCTAGCGCCTTGCTATGCTAGGTTAATATTAATAAAAGGAATTGATGATGTCTGTATCTATTTTTGATAATCAAAAAGCCAATGAGTTAAAAGAGCGTCAACGCTTAGAGGAGTTAAAGCGTAAAGCTAAGCTGCAACAAGTAAAGCTTGATAAGCGGTTAAACAAACAAAAAATATTGATGGGCGCTTTTTTAGGACAGGTATTAGCAGGAGAGAGCGAGGATGAAAAATTTATTCAAAACTACTTTGCGAAAAACTTTCCACAATTTCTAACCAGAAAGTCAGATAAGGAGTTGTTTGCAAGTATGGTGAAAAGCTTGGGGGGTGATATTGGCCTAGATGAAGAGGCAGTTAAAGCTAATGATCAGCCAGCGGAGCAGGAGCATGGACAACATAAGCAACCTGATAACACAGACTATGCCGATGATGACACCCGTGAGTTATTCTCAGATCCGCAGGCTGATGCATTTCCTCCCCATGATGACGGTTATCGTGGATAATGTATTTTTAGTTAGGCACAATGTGCGTAAGTTTTAGTCTCTTATTTTTTTACAGGATTTTTTATCATGACAAGTACCCAACAACGTGCGGAACTGCATCGACAAATTTGGCAAATTGCAAACGAGGTTCGTGGTTCAGTCGATGGGTGGGATTTTAAACAGTATGTGTTGGGGACTTTGTTCTACCGCTTTATCAGTGAGAACTTCTCTAGTTATATTGAAGCGGGGGATGAGAGCGTTAATTATGCCGCTCTTTTGGATGAGGTGATTACTGCTGATATTAAAGACGATGCGATTAAGACCAAGGGTTATTTCATATACCCAAGTCAGCTGTTTGCTAATGTGGCTGCCAACGCGCATAGAAATGAGAACTTAAATACGGATTTGGCTGCTATTTTTAAAGAGATTGAAAGCTCGGCCAATGGCTACCCGTCTGAGCCTGATATTAAGGGTCTGTTTGCTGATTTTGATACCACCAGCAACCGATTAGGTAATACTGTTGCGGATAAGAACACTCGTTTAGCTGCGGTGCTAAAAGGGGTAGCTGGCCTTAAACTGCATCAATTTGAGGACAGTGAGATTGATTTATTCGGGGATGCTTATGAGTATCTGATCTCAAACTATGCGGCCAATGCGGGTAAATCAGGCGGTGAGTTCTTCACCCCTCAAAGCGTGTCTAAACTGATTGCTCAAATTGCGATGCACAAACAAGAGACGGTTAATAAAATCTACGATCCAGCTGCAGGCTCTGGCTCTTTATTGCTACAAGCTAAAAAGCACTTTGATAATCACATCATTGACGAGGGGTTTTTTGGTCAAGAGATTAACCACACCACCTATAACCTTGCACGTATGAATATGTTTTTACATAACGTGAACTACGACAAATTTAATATCAAGCTTGGTAATACGCTGCTAGATCCGCATTTTGGGGAGGATAGACCCTTTGATGCGATTGTCTCGAATCCGCCGTATTCAGTGAAGTGGATTGGTAGTGATGATCCGACCTTAATTAATGATGAGCGCTTTGCACCAGCGGGGGTATTGGCCCCTAAGTCAAAGGCGGATTTTGCTTTTGTGCTTCATGCATTAAATTACTTATCGAGTAAGGGACGTGCCGCTATTGTTTGCTTCCCTGGAATATTCTATCGCGGCGGTGCTGAACAAAAGATTCGTCAGTATTTGGTAGATAATAACTATGTCGAGACAGTAATATCCCTAGCACCCAACTTATTCTTTGGAACCAGTATCTCGGTTAATATCTTAGTGTTATCGAAGCATAAAACAGAGGGTAAGACGCAGTTTATTGATGCCACAAAGCTTTTTAAGTCAGAGACCAACACCAACGTCCTGACTGATGCGCATATCGAGCAGATCATGACGTTGTTTGATACTAAAGAAGATACGGATTATTTATCTGCCAGTGTTGATAACAGCGCCATTGCTAAAAATGACTATAACTTATCGGTAAGTACTTACGTAGAGGCAGAAGATACGCGTGAGGTTATTGATATTAAAACTTTAAATAGCAAACTTAAAACGACAGTTGCTAAGATTGATAAGCTTCGTGCTGATATCGATAAAATCGTTGCGGAGATTGAGGCATGAGTCACTTAAGTTATATGGAAAAGCTACTTGATGGGGTTGAGGTTGAGTGGAGAACACTAGGTGATATTTCCATAGTTTACGGAGGTCTCACTGGCAAGAGTAAAAATGATTTTGAAGATGGTAACGCTTCATATATACCATATAAAAATATTTTTTCTAACATGGCAGTTAATCTAGATAATCTTGAATTAGTAAAGATATCAGATATGGAAAATCAGCGTGCAGTAAAGTATGGTGATGTTTTGTTTACAGGTTCATCAGAAAAACCAGATGAAGCAGGTATGTCTTCTGTTGTTACACAAGAGTTAGAAGAAGCTATTTATCTAAATAGCTTCTCGTTTGGTGTACGATTTAATAGCAATATAAAAATGAACCCTCATTTTTCTAAATATTTATTTCGCAGTTATTTTATGCGTAAAGAAATCATAAAGACTGCAAGTGGTGTTACGCGGTTTAATATATCGAAAGCAAGATTTAAGAGATTACAAATCCCCATCCCACCCCTCAACGTTCAAGCCGAAATCGTCCGAGTTTTAGATACGTTTACCGAACTTACCGCAGAACTTACAGCAGAACTTACAGCAGAACTTACAGCGCGTCAGCAACAGTATGCGTACTATCGTGATGAATGTTTTAATTTTAATGAAGTGGAGTGGGAAACATTAGGGGTAGTTTCTAAGATACAGCGTGGCGCTTCACCTCGACCAATTGCAAAATATGTCACCGATGATAAGAGTGGTGTACCTTGGATAAAAATTGGAGATACAAGGTTAGGTTCAAAATTTGTTGATAATACTGCTCAAAGAATAACGTTTGAAGGGGCAGAAAAATCGAGAGTTTTGAAAAAAGGTAGTTTTATAATGTCTAACTCAATGAGTTATGGAAGACCATACATTCTTGGTATTGAAGGGGCTATTCATGATGGTTGGGCTTCAATTAGTGACTTTGAAGCTAAATTAAATCCTGATTTTTTATACCACTATTTATCATCAGGAAATGTCAAGAAATATTGGGAAAGCAAAATTAATAGCAGCTCAGTTAGTAATTTAAATTCTGATATTATCAAAGCATTGCCAGTTCCTATCCCGCCTATCGACGAACAAGAGCGTATAGCCTCTATACTAGATAAATTTGACACCTTAACGACATCGCTAACCGAAGGTCTCCCGCGTGAAATAGAGCTACGTAAGCAGCAATATGAGTATTACCGTGATCTGTTGTTAAGCTTCCCTAAGCCTGAGGTAGTAGCTCATGATTGACCAAAAAAAAACCATTGCTGAATCGAATAATTTTATCGTTTTAAATAAATATACTAAGTGTGATCAGCCTGATGGGGGCTATCAAACTGAAGACGATCTAGAGCGTGAACTACTTAAAGACTTACAAAACCAGGGATATGAGTTTGTCCCTGGTTTAAACTCGCCTGAAACGATGCTTGCTAACGTACGTGTACAGCTGCAGATCCTAAATGAGGTGCAGTTTACAGATGCCGAGTGGCAGCGCTTTGTAATGGAGTATCTTGATAATCCTAGTGATAACATCACGGACAAAGCTCGAAAGATTCATGATGACCACATCTATGACTTCACCTTTGATGATGGACACCTGCAGAACATTGCTCTGCTGGATAAAAAAAACATCCCACGTAACAAAGTACAGGTCATTAAACAGTTTGCCCAAAAAGGCACACAAGCCAATCGCTACGATGTGACTATTTTGGTCAATGGCTTGCCACTTGTGCAAATTGAGCTTAAAAAGCGTGGTATCGCCATTCGTGAAGCATTTAACCAAGTACATCGTTATAGCAAAGAGAGCTTTAACTCCGATAACTCTTTATATAAATACCTACAGCTGTTTGTGATCTCAAACGGCACCGATACCCGTTACTTTGCCAATACCACCAAACGCAATAAAAACAGCTTTGATTTCACCATGAACTGGGCACGATCAGACAATACTTTAATCAAAGATCTAAAAGATTTTACCGCGACCTTCTTTCAAAAAAATACCCTATTAAACGTGCTGATGCATTACACCGTCTTTGATGTGAGTAATACCTCATTGGTGATGCGTCCGTATCAGATTGCCGCTACTGAGCGCATCTTATGGAAGATAAACAGTGCTTATCAAGCCAAGAAGTGGAGCACTCTTGAGAGTGGCGGCTATATTTGGCATACCACAGGCTCAGGTAAAACCTTAACCAGCTTTAAAGCTGCCCGCTTAGCAACGTCGCTGCCTTTTATTGATAAGGTGTTTTTTGTGGTGGATCGTAAGGATCTTGATTATCAAACCATGAAAGAGTACCAGCGCTTCTCCCCTGATAGCGTTAACGGCTCTGACAGTACCGCAGGACTCAAGCGCAACCTTGAAAAAGACGATAATAAAATTGTTGTCACTACCATTCAAAAGCTAAATAACCTGATCAAAGGTGAGGCTGATTTACCCATTTATAATAAACAAGTGGTGTTTATCTTTGATGAGGCACACCGTAGCCAGTTTGGTGAAGCACAAAAGAACTTAAAAAAGAAGTTTAAAAAGTACTACCAGTTTGGTTTTACAGGCACTCCTATCTTCCCCGAGAATGCCTTGGGTGCAGAGACGACGGCCAGTGTGTTTGGTCATGAGCTGCATTCATACGTTATCACTGATGCCATTCGTGATGAGAAGGTTTTGAAGTTTAAGGTGGACTACAATGACGTACGCCCACAGTTTCAAGCCATTGAGAGCGAGCAGGATGAGAAGAAACTCACAGCTGCTGAAAACAAGCAGCTGTTATTACACCCTGATCGTATTGAAGAGATCTCAAAGTACGTTTTAAAAAGCTTTAGGCAAAAAACCCATCGCTTAAAAGGAAGTGGTAAAGGCTTTAATGCCATGTTTGCCGTCAGTAGTGTGGATGCGGCAAAGGCTTACTATGAAGCCTTAAGTCAGCTACAAAAGGACAGCGAGAGACCCTTAAAGATTGCCACTATCTTTTCTTATGCTGCCAATGAAGAACAAGACGCAATCGGTGACATTGCCGACGAAGGTTTTGAGCCTACCGCCATGAATAGCAGTGCCAAAGAGTTTCTAAGCCGTGCTATTCATGATTACAACGAGATGTTTAAGACCAATTACGGCGTAGACAGTAAGTCTTTTCAAAACTACTACCGTGATCTTGCAGGACGCGTTATTAAGCAGGATGTGGACTTACTGATTGTTGTCGGTATGTTCCTCACAGGTTTTGATGCGCCGACCTTAAACACGCTCTATGTTGATAAAAACCTGCGTTATCACGGTCTGATGCAAGCGTTCTCACGTACTAACCGCATTTATGATGCCACTAAGACCTTTGGTAACATCGTGACGTTTCGTGACTTAGAGCAAGCGACCATTGATGCCATCACCTTATTTGGGGATAGAAACACTAAGAACGTCGTGTTAGAAAAAAGCTATAGGGAGTATCTAGAAGGCTTTACTGATATTGCGACAGGCAAAGCACGACGAGGCTATTTGGAGGTGATTAAGGAGCTGCAGCAACGTTTCCCTAACCCTGATGAGATTGTCAAAGAGGCGGACAAAAAGGACTTTGCTAAGTTATTTGGTGAGTACTTACGTGTCGAGAACATCTTACAAAACTATGATGAGTTCGCAAGCCTAAAAGCGCTTCAAAGCATAGATATTACTGATGCTGAAGCAGTTGAGACATTCAAAGCTGAGCACTATTTGACGGATGAAGATCTTGCTGCCATGCAAAGTATCGATGTACCTGCTGAACGAGAAGTACAAGACTATCGATCAACGTATAACGACATACGTGATTGGCTGCGCCGTGAAAAAGCCGCCAAGGATCAAAGCGAGTCCTCGCTTGACTGGGATGAAGTGGTTTTTGAGGTGGATCTTCTTAAGTCTCAAGAGATTAACCTTGATTACATCCTTGAGCTGATTTTTGAGCATAACAAGAATACCAAGGATAAGTCTGCCTTAGTTGAAGAAGTGCGCAGAGTGATTCGAGCAAGCCTTGGTAATCGTGCCAAAGAAAGCCTGGTGGTAGATTTCATCAATAAAACCAACCTAGATAACATCCCTGATAAATCCAGCATCATTGAGGCCTTCTTTAATTTTGCTCAAATAGAGCAGCAGCGTGAAGCCCAAGATATGATTGTTGCTGAAAATCTTAATGAAGAGGCAGCTAAGCGTTATATAACGGCATCTTTAAAGCGTGAATACGCCAGTGAGAATGGTACGGAGCTAAATGAGGTCCTACCTAAGCTAAGCCCTCTTAATCCACAGTATCTCACCAAGAAGCAAAGCGTTTTCCAGAAAATTTCGGCTTTTGTTGAGAAGTTTAAAGGCGTGGGTGGGAGGGTTTAAAGGGCTACATTGTAGTAAACCCTTTGTAAGCACGAATATATCAATTTTGAGGTTGTAACTATGGACGAAAACGAAAAACAAGGTTTGTATAGAATTGCAGTGCAGTGCTTTAGAGATACCGCGGATCAAGACTATATCCATGCAAGACTTGCTTATCAAAACAAATTGACACCTCAATTCCTGTGGTCTTCTTTACATTGTCTTGAAAAATACTCTAAATGTATGCTGTTGGCTAACGGAAAAGAGGTAATAAAATCAGGTCACAAAATTAATCCATTAATAACTAAATTCGAAGAGTATGTTGGCTTAAGCCTCAACCTATCTACTGACGTTAAAGATTTTATTAAAAGGCTAGATGAAACAGCTAAGTATAGATATATGAGTGTAAGTAATGTTTCGAAAGGCTCTGATATAGTGCTTTTAGATAAATCTGTCCATGAAATTAGACGATACTGCCAACAATTTAGTTTTGATAAAGAAGAAAGAAAGTCACAGATTTTAGAGCTGGCCAATAAGAATAGTGAGAATGAAATCAAGAGTATTCAGAGAATTATATTAAATGGAGGTGTTTTAGAACGAATTTTAAATGATAAGGAGCATCCAGCACGAGAGGCTTTAATATATCAAAATGCCTTTTTCTCAACTAGAAAAAGATCTACCATTTCAATAAGGCAAAATATTACAGCTTACAACTCGGTATTCTTTGAAAATCCTGAGTTGTTTAAATTAGCAAAAGACTATATTCGTATAGAGGGTGAGGTTTGCAAGGCTTATAGTAATGAGTTTAATTTACCAAAGTAACATCTCATTTGGACTATCTTAAGGTAAGCCAGGCAGTTCCCTTTGTAGTGGTCAACTAATTTAGGACACCTGATAAGAGGTTTTGATTAAAGTAACGT
>NZ_RRYX01000085.1:0-13180 GCF_014861375.1 Psychrobacter sp. FME5
TAGACAGTATATAGCGTTAGACCCTATGACAGCATGAATAATGTCCATTACACCTAAATGATAGATATGGATACAGATACGAAAACGTCACGGCAGCTTATTAATGATAATAAGAGTTCGTGACGTTTGATGGTAAGACTGAAAAAAATGAGCTTACAAACTTATTCAGGTTGCTTAATATCTTCTGGCAACCAGTCAGCCATCTCATCTGGTAGTGGTGCAGTGATGGTTTCGTAGCCTGGAATATCTAAGCGCCACGCATGTAGACACAGACGATGGACGCCTGATTTGTCATGCACATTATATTTATCATCACCCAAAATAGCATGGCCAATATGAGCCAGATGCACACGGATTTGATGGGTGCGTCCTGTCAGGGGCTTGGCTTCAATCAAGCTTACCGGCTGAGCTGCAAGCATAAAGCGCCCATGGACGATAATGTCCGTCTGGCTTTCTTTAGATTGCGTATCTTGTGTATCTACTTTGACACGGCGTTCACCGCTAGCCAGCGTATAACGTAACAATGGCGCATCGATACGTTGCTCATTGAGCGCAGGTTGCCCTTTGGCGATACAGAGATAGTGCTTTTGAATGGTTCTGTCGACCAGATGCTGTTGCAATACTTTCAGCGCTGAGCGTTTTTTAGAAATCATCAACAGCCCTGAGGTGTCTTTATCGATGCGATGGACCAGCTCTAGGTACTTTTTACCCGTCACTTCACGCATGGCTTCGATCACACCAAAGTCTAAACCACTACCACCATGAACAGCGATACCTGAGGGCTTATTCAGCACCAACATCCCGTCATCTTCGTAGACCACGCGTGCGAGCAAACTTTTAGCAAATTCAGTGCTGATAATCGGTTTTTCGCGGGTAGCGAGTACCACAGGGGCGATACGTACCACGTCTTCACGCTGCACTCTGTCGTGTGCTTTGCAGCGTTTGTTATTGACACGTATTTCATCCGAGCGAATCATTTTGTAGATATGTGGTTTTGGTAGCCCTTTTAAGCGATTGAGCAAGAAGTTATCCAAACGCTGATCGTGCTGGTGGCGGGTTACTTCAAGATAATTCACCTTGCCAAAGTTGCTGATTTCATCATCGGCGCTTTGCGGGCGTGTTTTGCTATTGAAGATAGCAGGGGCTTCATGGGTAGGTGCGTCGTCGGTCATTTTTGAGTTTGTCATTTTTAGTTAGGTATTTACACAAAGATTTGTTATAGTTTAGCATGTTGAGCGACAATTAAGCAGCGGCTACCGCAATAATCTATGGCTATCATAGATAAAGCTTCATCATTTTTACGACTTGTTTGTAACGAGGGTAAAGCTGTAAATGCTGCCGAGATTGGACGTTTTATCTGATTTTAGGACGCATACTATATTTAATGATAAATTAAAGATATAACTTGTCGTTATTTATAGATGTGAGCCCATAAATAGTAGTAATAGCAACAACCGCACTGACGTTATTCAGTGTGATAAAATAAATAATGACATTATAAATAGTGACATTAAATACCTTTGTGCTCATAAATTTAGTGTTAATAAACTTGGCAAGACGCCTGTTTATTGACGTAATGACACAACATTGACTCACAACCCGCATGGCAACGACTTTATTTGATGGTCTTTTACGCGAGTGCAGTTGAGCAAGTATGGATTGTTTAGCATTAGGTTCGAGAAGTATATCGATAGCTGCCTAAGTATTGGTGGTCAAACAGATAAAGATATAAATACAGCACCACGCCGATGAGCGGGTCAATGATTCTGTTTGCCAAGTACGCCCCGCCGATAACCAAAGCCGCGATACCTAACTTTAAACCACCCAAGATATGATTGACGTTATACCAGACAGAACGATAAATAAAGAGTGACCAATTGCTTTACCTAAATAAATAATTGTTGAATATCGCTATTTTATACAATAGTTTTATATAAAAGTATTTATGATAGCGGTATTATTGCTAGACTTTGATGGATTGAGTGCCGCAGCAAGATGCGTTTTTAACATCCGTATTTTTAAACCAGTAACTGACCGTCGCCCACCCTTACAAAGTGCGCTGACATTACTACCAGTAAAATTTACTGATACTAAAAACTCATAGTACGCATTAATATTTCGACCAAATCGATCAATGATAGAATATGACCCTATAGCCTTACACCCTATATTCCTTATATTCACGCTAGCAACATTAGCACCGCTACTGTATTTTAGGTAAAGACAGGCCATTGAAAAAGCCAACGTGCTTTATTGAAACCCTGACTTACGTTCTATCGTTCACTAATATCTGACAACGCTAATTTAGACTTTAGCCAGACTTGCCGCTACGCCCTAAATCCCGTCCCATCGTTGTTATGCGTACTCATAGGATAGTAATATGAAACGCATTTTAATCAACGCTACTCAAAACGAAGAGATTCGTGTTGCCCTTTGTAAAGGCAACCATCTGTACGATTTCGACTTAGAAAACCGTACCCGTGAACAAAAAAAATCCAACATTTATAAAGGCCACGTCACCCGTGTCGAACCATCACTGGAAGCCGTTTTTGTAGAATATGGCTCACAGCGCCAAGGGTTTTTACCGATTCGTGAAATCTCTGCTGAATACTTGAGCGGCAATCCACGTGACGAAAATATCAAAAAACTGATCAAAGAGGGCGATGAATTAATCGTTCAAGTCGAAAAAGAAGAGCGCGGCAATAAAGGCGCTGCTCTATCGACTTACGTGTCTTTGGCAGGTCGTTATCTGGTATTAATGCCAAATAACCCTCGCGGTGGCGGTATCTCACGTCAAATCTCAGGCAAATTGCGCGAAGATATGAAGCGTATGCTGAGCAATCTCGACCTGCCAAAAGGCATGAGTGTCATCATCCGTACGGCCGGTATTGGCAAAACCCAAGAAGACTTGCAACACGATTTAAACCATTTGCTTAATATTTGGCAAGCCATCCAAGAACAAAATCAAAAATATCCTTCACCGCGCTTGGTGCATCAAGAAGCAGGCGTTGTGACGCGTGCCGTTCGTGATTATCTGCGTGATGATATCAGTGAGATTTGGATCGATAACGAAAACGCTTATATCGAAGCAGCTGGCTTTATCGATGCGGTGATGCCCAAACAAGCAGAAAAACTACGCAAATACACTGATTACGAGCCGATGTTCTCGCGCTTTAATATCGAAAAGCAAATCGAGACGGCCTATCAGCGTGAAGTGCGTCTGCCATCTGGTGGTTCAATCGTTATTGACCAAACCGAAGCCTTGGTCTCTATCGATATTAACTCTGCCAAATCCACCAAAGGCTCAGACGTTGCCGAAACCGCTTATCATACCAACCTAGAGGCCGCCGACGAGATTGCCCGCCAATTGCGCTTACGTGATATGGGTGGTTTGATTGTTATTGACTTCATCGATATGAATGACAATAAGCATCAAAAAGAAGTCGAAAAACGTCTGATTGATGCCACCAAATATGACCGTGCCCGTGTACAATTTGGCGATATCTCTAAGTTTGGCTTGATGGAAATGAGCCGTCAACGCTTGCGTCCGTCATTAGAAGAATCAACCGGTTATATCTGCCCGCGCTGCCATGGCAACGGCATGATTCGCGACCTGCGTTCTTTATCATTATCAATTATGCGTCAGATCGAACAAATCGCCCTAAAAGAGCGTCAAGGTGAAGTACAAGCAGAAGTGCCTACTGACATCGCGGCATTCTTATTAAATGAAAAACGCGATAGTTTGGTCTATCTTGAGCAAGACAGTGGCACGCGCATCACTATATTGCCGCACGCACATTTAGAATCGCCAAACTTTAAATTGCACTTCAACCGTGATGGTTTTGCCCCATCGAGCTATGAGCGTATCACCGACACTCAACAGCAAGAGCATAGCGATCTTGGCTACAATGTCGACTGGCAAACCGCTGAAAAGGAACGCCCAGAGCAGCAGCCAACGCGCCAGCCACGTCAATCAGCTGATAGTAAGGCTACCAATAAACCTGCTAGCAAACAAAATAATACGGTTGAGCATAACAAACACAGCAACGATCATCGCCATAACCAAAACACCAATAATGTGTCATCAGCGCGTGTACCGCAAGCCAACAAAAGCCAAAGCGTTGCCGCCGCTACTACCCCAGTAGCAACACCGACTGCAAATGTTGAAACACCTGCCCAGCCGCAAGCCGTTGCTTGGTTATCAAACCTATTTGCGCAAGCGCCGCAAGCAACTACCACGCCTAATGTTAGTAGTCGTGACGCAGCAGAAGCCATCGAAGCACTTGTCAACACGGGTGCGCAAAGTTTGGGTTCATTCGGCCAAGTTGATAGCAATGCTTTAAGCACTGCAGTCACTGATACATCAAGCCCTACGCAAACCACTCCGCAGGGTAGCCAAAAAGATGACAGCCAGCAGCCGGACAATAATGCCAATCGTCAGCAGACCCGCCGCCATTCAGACAGCGACACTGATGACAGTAATAACGAAGACAGAAGAAGACGTAAACCGCGTAAGTCTAGATCTTCTAAACCGCGTCAAAGAAAAGAACAAAATGACGAGACTAGTAATGAGCTGAGCAGCGACACAGATAACAGCGCCTCGAATAGCGCCGCAAATAACGCTGACGACAAACAGTCTGATAACCAAGAAAAACGGGGGCAGGACAACAGACGCCAAAATGATCGTAACCGCAACAATCGTCAAGATAGCAGTCAGCAAAACAGCAACCGCCAAAACCAGAACAGTAACCGCGCGACAAATGAGCGCGACAATACTTCTGATGACAAAGACAATAGCACTGACGAGCAAACTCGTGCCAAGCGTAAACCACATAGCCAACGTGGCTCGCGCGGAAAACTAGAGCGTGGAGAAGCGCTAACTGCTGATAGCGTTAAGCAACACAACCAACAGACGGCAACAGGTGCGAATGGCAGCAAAAACCACGCTAACTCGCGTCGCAACCAAGACCCAAACGAAGTCATGATACAGGTCAATGAAGCATCAGCCGAGCTTAAGTCGCCAGAAGTTGTGCACTTATCTTTAGATGACAGCAAGTCTGTACAGGCCAAGCATCCATCTACTGATAAGCAAAGCTCAGAAAATGGTGCTACCAAAGCTGAAACAGTGAAAGCTGATGTGGCAAAAGAAGCTACTTCACCAAAGCCAGAGCCACAGAGCAATGATAAACAGAGCAGCGATAAGCCAAGCAATGTTAACCAGAGTACTAATACACAGCTCTCTGAGGAGAAAAGTAGCGATAAAAACGCCGTCGCAGACACTGTCTCTAAAGCTGATGCTTCTAACATTGAAGGCTCTAAAGATAACGTTTCTAAAGCTGATGATGCGAAAGCGAGCGCTACAAAAGACAAGGCGCAAAACGACGCGTCAAAGTCTGACAGTGACGCTGAGAACAAAAAACCTGCAGTAGATCAGCAGCCAGTGTCTAAGACCAACAACGACACTCAAGCCGATAGTGCTAAGCCTGCAGATTCTAATGTAGACGGCGTAGCAAAAGCACCAAAGGCTCAAGAATCAAATGCTACTAACCAAGCCGATGGTAGCAATGTTGAAACCGCCAACAGTGGTCTCAACGTTAGTCATGACAATGAAAAAAGCACCAGTGCTTCCACACTGGAGCTAACGCACGATGCATTGTTTGCCACGCGTTATGTAACGGCTGAGAAGTTCGGTCAGGCTAGTAATGACCCACGTGTCGTTCGTAGCCAGCAAGCACAAGCTGCCCAAAAGCCCCAAGCCGCTAATCAGGCAACCGAGCAAGCAGTAGTGAGCGTACCAAGCATTCGCGGTACGGTTGGTGATTTTGTTCGCAAGGCATTAACAGATGCAGAGAGTCGTTTGAAAAATGACGGTGTCATCAGCTGCTTTATCGCTGCTATCGAAGCACATCAGCAAGTAAAGCCTGCTAACGTTGAGACGGATGTCACACCGACTACTGAGACTAAAGTTGAGAACAGAAATTTTGACTTTAGCAACTATGGCTATCAGCCATTAGCAGCGGATTACCTAGCGCGCTTTGAGACCATGACCCAAGCGGTCAGTCAGTTTGCAGCGACGCAAGGTAAAACAGACGTTGAGCCACGCGCTATTGGCAAACGTGCCAGCAACGATCCACGTGGTCAGCACCCTGACTATCAGGAGCCAGCAGTGTTGAGCATTGCTGCTGAACAGGCGGCTAAGACTGAAAAATCTGATAACGACGTTGATGCGCATGATGTCGAGGCGACCGCTTTGGCCAATCAAGCGCAGACAGATGACATCAGTACCGAAAGCGAGCAGCTGCTAGCAGTAGAACAAGTGCTAGCACACACAACGGCTGAGCCATCGGATAATACCAATCCTGACGCTATAAATGTGGCTGCTGAAAGTACAGATAATGTTGAAGCGGCTACTCAAGCACCTGACGCTCATGTAGAAGGACCTACTAAAGAAGACAGTCAAGCTGCTAAGTCTAAAACCACGATAGCCAGTTATAAAAACATGATCGAAAATGTGGCTGAGCAACTGCTACCGCAAACGGGTATGTTTAATTTGACCAGCCCAAAAGTACCAAAGGCCCGCAGTCGTAAGCCTAAAACCGAGCATAAAAAGCCGACGCAAGCTGAAAAGCTAGAGTCTGATGATTCAGATAGCGAAAGCTAACCATACGGTTTAATCACTCACGTTAAAGTAAAAGCCCCGAAACTTTCGAGTTTCGGGGCTTTTTTATAGGAGATAGCTTTTTTAACACACTGCTCTAGGACATGACTTAATGAGCTGCTGACTTGTCATCTTTACCACGGATTTTACCAATGATGGTAAAAAGGGCGACGATTACTGCACCAATGACAAAACCAATCGCACCATTCAATATCGTGGTCGTCAGGCTTTCAAAAATACCCGTTAAGTCTGCGAGCCCTTCTACTCCATGATCTAAAAAACCAATGCCGTGTACCAAGATACCACCACCCACCAAGAACATCGCCAATGTACCTGCAATAGATAAGAATTTCATCAATTTGGGTGCAGCAGCAAACATCACTTTGCCAATTTTTTGCGTAAACGCCCCTTCCTTCTCCATCAGATGCAGGCCTGCATCATCTATTTTTACGATACCAGCGACCAAACCATAAATACCAATGGTAATACCGATCGCTAAAATAGAAAGCACAATGCTTCGCTCTAGCAAGGTGGCAGTCGCCGTTGAGCCTAATGCAATCACAATTATTTCCGCTGATAAAATAAAGTCTGTACGTACCGCCCCTTTGATTTTTTTCTTTTCAAAAGCCACTAAATCTACGCTTTCATCGGCATTGGCTTGCCTGCGGGCATTTTGTTCTTCGTCATGCGGTAACACATGTGGCCAAAAGCGATGAATGACCTTTTCAGCACCTTCATAGACCAAAAATAAACCGCCACACATCAATAAAAAAGTAATCAGTGGCGGATAAATGGCGCTAATTAATATTGCCGCTGGCACTAAAATAAGTTTATTAACAAATGAGCCTTTGGCAACGGCCCAAACAACTGGCAGCTCGCGATTGGCTTTGACACCCGTGACTTGCTCTGCGTTGAGCGCTAAATCGTCACCCAATACGCCAGCGGTTTTTTTGGCGGCGACTTTAGTCATGACTGAAACGTCGTCCAATATCACACTGATATCATCAAGTAGGGTTAATAAACTGGCACCTGCCATGTGTGCTCCTTAGGGCAAAACTGTTAAAGTGAATGGTTTTAAAATGAGTGATAGATGTGGTTTTATATCAAACTTTATAAAAACCAAGGTTATTAGCAGTAGACTACCTATACAAGCCTAAATATTAAGTAGTACAAGTGTATTTTATTTTATGAATAGATGTTTATCCATAGCACTATGATGACCGCTCACATTTGCCTATATATAGTGAATTCAATATTAAAACGATACAGCGGGAATGGGATGAATTTTACGTGGCCTCTGTCGGCGTAGGCACAGCAAGCCAGAAAAATTTATCCCAGTTCCGCGTTGGAATATAACGTATCTGTTTTATTTAGAATCGACTATAGTTAGTCGTGAATAAAAAGACTACAGCCATTACAGCATGCTACCAACTATATCGATTTTATTCGGAACTGCCTATAAGTAGCCACATAGCCTGTGGCTGCTATTTACCATAAATATGTTAATATAGGCGGTATTACCATTTATCTTTTATCATCAATAAATGGTAAAAAACCTGTAAATTTAGGGCGTGCTGAACATGCACAGATATCGCTAACAAATAGTCGCTATCAGTGCCACGATCGAATGTTCAACACGTCCTAGACCCTTAAGCCACCCGTTGCATTGACTGTTATATATAAAAGTTTATTGCCGCCTTTCTCAAAATGAATTCACGATTAGGTACGATGCCTACAGGACACCCATATGTCATCCCCCATTGCAAAAAACACCTCTGCTGGTAACCGCTTTACTCGCAACAACTTATCACGCTTTATGATGGGCGCGCTGCTCGTGGTTATCGCTGCTGGTTGCTCAAACAATGCAGCGGATGCGACCAGCAATACCAGCATTGTTAATGATAGCGACACCAAAGTCAGCACGGCCAAAGCATCTACTGATAGCGATGCTGCCGTGGTAAAAGCGTTACAGGCGAATTTAAATACTTCTGGTATTGAAGAAAACATCATTTCAGCGGTACCAACGGACATGGATGATATTTATTGGGTCACTGCTGATGGCTTACCTTCCTTTTTTACCGATAAGTCTGGTAAACATATTATTCAAGGGCAAATTATTGCTGTTGGAGATGAAGCACCCGTTGATATCAGCGGTGCTTTGGTTGCTAGAACGGCACAAGATGCCCTAAAAGCAGTAGACAAAAAAGACATGGTTATTTATCCAGCAAAAGGGGCTACCAAATCTGTCGTCTATGCCTTTACTGATGCCGATTGCCCTTATTGCACCAAACTCCATGAAGAAATGGATGACATCAATGCGCGCGGGATTGAAGTGCGCTATTTGGCCTGGCCACGTAGCGAAGGCAGTATTCCAAAAATGGAAGCCATCTGGTGTAGCGAAGATCGCAATGCAGCAATGGATCAAGCTAAAATGGGTGCCAATATACAAGCACCGAGCTGTAATAACCCTGTCCAAGCGCAAATCGATCTAGGTATGGCGCTTGGTGTACGGGGCACGCCAGCCATCTTTACTGAGTCTGGACAGCAAGTGGGCGGCTATCTACCAGCGGCTCAATTGGCAGAAGCAGTCGGCGCGATTTAACGATCTGCTTAATCGTCTGTCAGGTGATAGTTATTCATGATAGTTTTGCGCAATAGTTTTCACGATAACTTTGCACGATATGTTGATCGCTATGACAATGGCGACATTGTGTAGACGTCACAACGGCTTGTCGGTATGATACGATAAAGCACTATAAAAAATTCAGCCACATACTTTTTATTTGAGTATTTCTATTCAACTATAGTTAATTAAATATACTTTGGATACAAGGAAGGCAAGCAAGTGAAAGGACTACAAATAGTAGACTAAGCGAGCCTGACGCTGTATCAAATTTATATAGGATTGACTGTATTTAACCTCTTGAGGATACTGTGAGTAATTCCATCAAACTAGCGATACTTGGTCTGGGCACCGTTGGTACGGGCGTGATCAATCTAATCAATGACAACTTAAATGAACTAAAACGCCGTAGCGGACGCGATATTATCATTACCGAAGTTGGTACCCGCCGTCAGCGTGATGATATTGACCCTAATATCATTCAAAACAGTGACTTGATGGCAACCGCTGCCAGTGACAATGTCGATATCGTCATCGAAGTTATTGGTGGTACTACGCTAGCAAAAGACGTCATCATGCACGCCATCAAAAACGGCAAACACGTCGTTACGGCAAACAAAGCATTATTGGCTGAGCACGGCAATGAGATTTTTGCCTTCGCTGAACAGCATCAGGTGCATGTTGCTTATGAAGCAGCGGTCGCAGGCGGCATCCCCATTATTAAAGTCATGCGTGAAGCGCTTGCGGCCAATAAGGTCGAATGGCTTGCTGGCATCATCAACGGCACTGGCAACTTTATCATGACCGAAATGCGTGACAAGGGTCGTCCGTTTGCCGACGTGCTCAGCGAAGCTCAAGAATTGGGTTATGCCGAAGCAGATCCGACGTTTGATGTCGAAGGCATCGATGCGGCGCATAAATTGGCCCTACTCGCCTCTATTGCTTTTGGTATCCCGCTACAGTTTGACAAAGTCTATTGTGAAGGCATCACTGGCATTACTTTGCAAGACGTCAATTATGCCGAAGAGCTTGGCTACCGTATCAAGCATTTAGGTTTTGCGGTGCGCCGTGATGGTCAAGGTAATGCTGATAACGCTGGCATTGAGCTGCGCGTACACCCGACGCTTATCCCGCAAGACGCCTTACTTGCCAACGTCAATGGCGTAAAAAATGCGGTACTGGTCAATTCACACCCACTTGGACAAACGCTGTATTGCGGTGACGGTGCGGGTGCAGGTGCGACCGCTTCTGCGGTGATGGCCGATGTCATGGATTTGGTGCGAGTCTTGGGTAGCAAAGACAACGACGACCAAAGCAGCGGCGATCAAAATAGCAGCGATCAAAACAACACTAATCAAAATAACAAGGGCCATCATGTGCCGCACTTAGCGTTTATTCCCGAGCAGCTATCTGATACGCCAATATTGCGCGCTGAGCAGATGACTACGGGTTATTACTTGCGTGTACATGCTTACGATAGCCCTGGGGTGTTGGCAGATATCACCCGTATCTTGAGTGACGCTGGTATCAACATCGATGCGATTTTGCAAAAACCTGCGCACAAAGCCGGTGAAGTGCCGGTGATTATCTTGACCCTGCCTGTGGTCGAGAGTCAAATGAATCTGGCCATCGAAAAAATTGAAAAATTGGATACCATTACTGATAAAGTAGTACGTATTCGCTTAGATGAGCTTGCGTAAGCCAGACATCTAAAAAGTGGGAGGGTTATCAGAAAATAAGCCTTTCACCCAAAGCGAAATACTTTTATACAAAATACTTAATAAGGAATAATAACGATGTCAAATGATGCAATTGTAATTTTAAACGGCGCACGTACGCCAATGGGCGGCTTCCAAGGCGTATTAAAAGATATGAGCTCAACCGATCTTGGTGCCGCTGCGATTAAAGCCGCTGTTGAGCGTTCAGGCGTCAGCACGGATAATATCGATGAAGTCATCATGGGCTGTATCTTGACCGCCGGTTTGGGTCAAGGCCCTGCCCGTCAAGCGATGCGTAAAGCAGGCCTGTCTGATGCGACGGGTGCTGTGACTATCAATAAGCTGTGCGGCTCAGGGCTAAAAGCAGTGATGCAAGCACACGACGGCATCAAAGCGGGTAGCTTCGATGTGGCGGTTGCTGGTGGTATGGAATCAATGACCAACGCCCCTTATATCATGCCAGGCGCGCGTGGCGGCTACCGTATGGGACACAAAGAAGTCAAAGACCATATGTTCTTAGACGGTCTAGAAGACGCTGAAACCGGTAAGCTAATGGGTATGTTCGCGCAAGAAATGGCCGACGAAAAAGGCTATACCCGTGAGCAGATGGATGAGTTTGCTATCGAGTCACTCAACCGCGCCCTAACCGCTATCAAAGACGGTCACTTCAAAGACGAAATCGAGCCAGTTACCTTTAAAACTCGTAAAGGCGAGCAAACCGTTGATACCGATGAGCAACCTGCACTAGCTAATGCTGAGCGCATCCCTACTCTACGCCCAGCCTTTGCCAAAGAGGGTACCATCACAGCAGCAAACGCCAGCTCAATCTCTGATGGTGCGGCGGCTGTCGTGGTCATGAAAGAATCTCAAGCAAAAGCCGAAGGCTTAGATTATCAAGCACGTATCTTGGCGACAGCATCGAACTCGCGTCACCCAAGCGAATTTACCATTGCTCCGATTGGGGCGATTGAGAAAGTCTTGGCTGGCGCTGGCTGGTCGATAGCTGATGTTGATCTATGGGAAATTAACGAAGCCTTTGCGATGGTAACCATGGCGGCGATGGACGAGCTAAAAATCGACCATGCTAAAGTCAACGTCGACGGTGGGGCTTGTGCCTTAGGACACCCAGTTGGCTGTTCAGGTGCCCGCATCCTAATCACATTGATCAACTCTCTCAAGCGTACAGGCGGTAAAAAAGGCGTCGCCACGTTATGTATCGGTGGCGGTGAAGCTGTTGCCGTGGCGATAGAGCTTGCTTAATACTCAAATGTTTATAGCTCAGTCGCTTTAAAGACGATACAGTGCTATGGCTATAATTTTTTGCAGCCTCTGTCTGCGCAGGCACAGCAAGCAAGGAAAACTTATAGCCATAGCACGTCACTAGCATCGTATCGCTTTTATTGTGAACTGACTATATAACCAATCGTATTTTTGGTTGGTATTTTTGCTTGATACTGATATTTAAAAAACCGCATGGCTCATGGCTGTGCGGTTTTTTTGTGTCTGTGGCCCCTCAAACCACGCAGAATATTGCTTTGTGTAAAGACACGTTAATTTATACCCCCAGCTATGTTATGCCATTTACAGCCTATTACACGCAATTACTTCAAGCGCACACTTTGCTACCTAGCTCATATATCGCATAAAAAATCGTGGTGTTAGGATGATTATAAGTTGATTTAAAGATCAGTGACGAAGTTATTAAACTTATTGTGATTAGAAGTTATTAAAGTTATTGTAATTAAAAGCCACTAACTAATATTCGCTGAGCTACTGATTTTATTTTTAATGACGCTTAGATTTAGTAGCGTCTAGATTTGATAGAAAGTTTTAATATTCTTAGATTAACACACCAAGTGCAACGCTAAATTATATTATACAACACCTGATTGGGCGTTTTAAACCCTAAGCGTTTTCTTGGTCTGTTGTTTAGTTTATTCTCAATGTCCTGTATCTCATTATCAGAGACTTGTCTAAAGTCACAACCCTTAGGCAAGAACTCTCTGATTAATCCGTTGGTATTCTCGTTGGTTCCTCGCTGCCATGACGCATAAGCATCGGCAAAGAAGAAAGCGCTAAAGAGCTTTTGTTTCACCTTCTTATGCTGAGCAAACTCTTTACCATTATCAGAGGTAATGGTCTTAACCTGCAACCTCACTGGCTTTAGGATACCTATCATTG
>NZ_RRYX01000086.1:0-13147 GCF_014861375.1 Psychrobacter sp. FME5
TAGAATTAGTATAGCTTATTTTAAAATATCTCTGCTAATTGATGACACGCCCTAGTAGAAAATGCTTTCGCCAAACTAAAACAGTATAGGGCGGTTGCCACCAGATTTGATAAGCTCAAGCAGAGTTATGAAAATACAGTCGCTCTTGCTTGTGCTTATATCTGGCTCAAATTATGAATGTTCAACACGCCCTAGTACTTAATAAAAGCAATCCTAAAACAATAAAACGCAACACAACCTCTCCAGAAACCATAAAAACAAACACAAGTTTAATATCTTTCTACTATAAACACCATATGAAAAATCCCAGCAAACTTAAAGTCAGCTGGGATTCAAAATCAATTATAAAGGTTTAATGTTTAAGGTTTTAAACCTTTGACGCTTCATAAATCTCTTCAATTGAAGTATTAATGGTCGCTGCAAATTCTTCATCGCTTTGCTGTTTGCTCAAGCCTTCGGTAAAGGCACGCGAGAAGCTGGCAATCATTTCCGGGTTTTGTTTAAGTTTAGCGCAAGCGTCGCTACGACTATAGCCACCCGATAGTGCCACTACTTTTAATACTTTTGGATGATCGATCAACTCTTTATAAAAGCCTGCTTCTTCAGGCAACGTCAGTTTGAGCATCACTTGATGACCATCATTTAAACGCTCAAGGTTATTCAAAATACTGGTTTTAAGAATCAGCTCACAATCATGCTTTTGCGCGCTGTTGATATCTACCTCTGGCTCAACGATAGGCATTAAGCCTTTTGAGATGATTTGCTTTGCCACATCAAACTGCTGCTGCACAACCAGTTCAATACCGTCAACATTTGGCTCATAAATGACTGAACGCATTTTGGTACCAAATACGGGATAGTTTTTTGCTTTATCTAATAATAAATCTAAATTTGGCATCGGACGCATCACTTGGACGCCATTCATTTGCTCAGCCAAGCCTTTATCTACTTTTAAGAACAGTACAATATTTTTATTTTCCCATAGATAATTGGCGGTCGGCTTACCATTGACTTCGCGCTCCATGGTATCTTCAAATAAAATCGCCCCAAGTACGCGCTCATTGTCAAATGCATCACAAGTCATGATACGCGCGCGCATTTCATGTACCAAATCAAACATGGTTTCATCGTTGTCATAATCATCGCCACTGACACCGTAATTTTCTAGCGCTTTTGGCGTGCTGCCACCACTTTGATCAAGGGCGGCGATAAAACCTGAACCATTTTTTATACGCTGTAATTGTTTTTCGTATTCCATTGGGTGTGCATCCTGTCCTAATTAATAAAGGTAAAAAATTTTTATAATAAGTCTTTAGCCAAATGTTATTATGGGCTTGACTGTAAATAACCTTACCATAGGATGCCCTACGTGCCTATATCTGATAAGTTAACAGTTTTATGAAATCACAAATGTAGTCATAAATATAAGCGAAAATCCTACGCTAAAAACAGCACGGCCACACAGCCAATCGCTAACAATAAGCCCAATATATTAATTCGATTAAGCTGCTCTTTAAACACACCCACGCCAATTAACGTCGCAACGGCAATCACACCAACGTTCATACCCGTGAATACAATACTTGGTGATTCAGACAATACTTGATGCGCCCGTACGTACGCATAAATATTGCCCATATTCAGCGCACCTAATAATAATCCTGCGACCAGGGCATTGCCTTGCCAGCGTACGCGCGTGATGAGCAAATAAACCAATAGCAACAACCCTGCCAGCCCAAAGGTCACAAATAAGGTTAAAGGAAAAGCCGTACCTTGCTTGGCGACTTGCTTAAACAAAATATCAATGATGCCATAGCCGGCCCACACCCCAAATAACCAAAGCGGTGTACGCTTGGCTTGTTTGCTGATATCAGCTTGCTGTGGGCGATAAACCAATGCACCAAGCGCCAAAAATCCTAACGCTAATCCGAATATACGCGTTCCAGTGAGCACTTCACCAAATAATAAAAAGGCAGCCAAAATAGGAATGATTAACGATAGGCGTTGCGCAGCATCAGTCGCCACCATGCCCACCGCTTCAATCGCCCGCCCAAGGATGATAAACACCGCTGGCAACAATATACCAAGAGCGATAATAATAGCCCACGCATTACCAAGTGTGCCAATGCTACTGACATCAGGTTTTAATAAAACCCAGGTTAATAAAAAAGCAATGGGATAACCTGCCACAATCGTTTGGCGAATATCTATATTTTTTTGACGCAATATTTTCAAAAGTACCGACACAGCGACACTACACAGCACCGCTATCGTTAAATACATCATTGATTTTACCTTTATTCAGCCGCAATTTTGCGTATTTATTATTGGTATTCACTACTGTTGTTAGTACTACATCTGCTTTCAACTGCCTGACTCTTTTATCATTTATTTGTCATTTAATAATTATTTACAGGCGCTATTAAATAATGCGAAACCATGGAATGTAACAAAATATTTCTTATTCGGCAATCTATTTATCGTAGTGTTTGATTGACAGTAATTTTTAATGCCAAGACTCTTCATACCAGCACTGTATTGGTGGGGAGTTACATACAACCTATGTCGCTCAGCTTACAATTAGCATGCAGCCATCAGAGTGAATTTTGTTAAAATAACAGACATTCCTAATCACAAAAGTAACGATTCAAGATAGCGCCTTATAATGCTTATCTTGACGTACTGCTATTGATGTTTTATTACCGCCTATGAATGCTCTATTTCGCTTTTTTGAAAATCGATTACCTGCCTTTCCTGAAACACCCATGCCGCTACCATCACCTCGCGATGGCATGGTAAAGTTTATGTGGGCATGTACCAAAGGTCTACGCGGCTGGTTATTGCTGTTCATGATTTTATCTGCTGGTATAGGTATCTACGAGGCAATGCTATTTGCTTGGATTGGGAATATCGTTGATTGGCTCGGCGTTTATACCCCGCTGAATCTCTGGGCAGAAAAAGGCGATATGCTGCTAATGATACTGGCCGTCATGATAGTCAGCCCATTCTGGATTACCTTATCGTCACTTATTCATTTTCAAACTTTGCAAGGCGTGTTCCCTATGCAGATGCGCTGGCGTTTTCATCAGCGTATGCTCGGTCAATCGATGCAGTTTTATCAAGATGAATTCTCTGGCCGTGTTTCGGCTAAAGTGATGCAAACGGCGTTAGCCGTACGTGATACCGTGATGACGGTCACCGACATGTTTATGTATGTCGCGGTGTATTTTATTACCTCAGGTATCATTCTATTTAATTTAGATAGCCTATTGTTAATACCTTTTATTGCGTGGTTCGGGCTGGTTTGGCTGGCGATGTGGTATTTCATTCCTAAATTAAAACAGACCGCCATCGTACAGGCAGATGCTCGTGCCTTGATGACAGGGCGTATTACCGATGCTTATGCCAATATCATGACCGTCAAACTGTTTAGCCATTCACGCCGTGAGCTTGGTTATGCCAAAAACGCTATGGGACAGTTTTTAGGAACAGTCCATGCACAAATGCGCTGGGTCAGCTACCTTGAAGTCTCAACCCATCTTATCAGTGTTATCTTGGTCAGTAGTACCGCGGGTATTGGTATCTATTTATGGCAACAAGGTGCCGTTGGCGTTGGCGCTATTGCTGCTGCGACCGCCATGGCGCTGCGGTTAAATGGTTTAACACGCTGGATTATGTGGCAAACGGCTAGCCTGTTCGAGAGTATCGGTACGGTACAAGACGGCATGCGCACGTTATCAGCGCCGCAAACCATCATTGATAAACCGCATGCGCCAGACTTAAAAGTCACCGATGGTCGTATCGTTTTTGATCATGTTGATTTTAGTTATGAAGGTAACTTAGGGGATATGGGTAATGTGGCCGATGTGAGTAATGTTGATAGCATCGATAGTGAAGGCAATACTTTAAAAGAGATCGAGGCGACGACAGCACCTACTAATAAACTTCTCGATAACTTCCATCTGGATATCAAATCAGGTGAGAAAATTGGTTTAGTCGGACGTTCAGGTGCGGGCAAATCTACCCTTGTTAATTTGCTACTACGCTTCTTTGATGTTGATAGCGGTAAAGTCTACATCGACGGACAAGCCATTGATGAGGTCACCCAAGAGTCTTTACGTCAGCAAATTGGCATGGTCACTCAGGATACCTCATTACTGCATCGTACCGTACGTGAAAATATTGCTTACGGACGTCCCGATGCCAGCGACGAAGAAATTGTTATTGCTGCCAAACAAGCCCAAGCATGGGACTTTATCAAAGACTTATATGACGACAAAGGTAACACTGGACTCGACACCCAAGTTGGTGAACGCGGGGTCAAACTTTCTGGCGGTCAACGTCAGCGCATTGCTATCTCACGTGTTATGCTAAAAAATGCGCCGATTTTATTATTGGATGAAGCCACCAGTGCGCTTGATTCTGAGATTGAGTTTGCCATTACCGAAAGCTTAAATGACATCATGACTGGCAAAACCGTCATTGCGATTGCGCATAGACTCTCTACCATCGCCGCTCTTGATAGATTGGTGGTCATGGATAAAGGACAAATTATCGAACAAGGTAGCCATGATGAGCTATTAAATCTTCACGGTGTCTATGCACGCTTATGGCATCGCCAAAGTGGCGGTTTCTTAGGTGAAGACAATTAATTAAAGGTGTTTTACTTATTAAAGCTATCTTATTTATTAAAAACACCTTACACATTAGAAAAACCTTGCACAGGGAAGTGACTATTTTATGGAAGCATTTACCAACAGTATCAGCCTTGGCGGCAAACAAGCACGCTATTATGATTTGCAGCAGCTGAGTTCAGCAGCGAACACAGCTAATAGTCAACGCCAAGCTGCACACTTTTATGGCGGCAATAGTTTTACCGTTGGCACCTACACGCCATTGCTAAGTGCGTTGGCAACTGACTTTGATATTACCTCATTGGCCCTGCGCGGCTATTGGTACGATCAGCCGCAGAGCCGTCGCCTCACCCGCGAACAAGATGCGGATATGTTGATTGAGTTTTTGGAAAAAACCCAAGATAAGCCTGTCGTTGGTATCGGTCATTCACAAGGGGCAACCGCCACTGCGATAGCCGCTGCCCTGCGCCCAGAGCTTTTCTCACAGCTCTATCTTATAGAGCCTGTGACGTTTACCAAAAAACAAGCGACGCTATACAACTTACTGCCACGCAAGCTACTGCTGAGCCGCGAACCCTTTAAAAGTACGCTGACTAAGCAAGCTACCTGGCCAAGTATCTATGATTACTACGAGCACTTGCGCGCGCAACGTGCTTATAGACGTATCAGCGATAAACACCTGAGGATATTTGCTGAGCAAAGCCTAACCGCCAATAATGACGGTGATTACACCTTGATGTTTGCCCCCAAACAAGAACTGGCCAATTATTTTGGTGCGCCTCATATCGATGCAGCGCTTAAGCAGCTCAGCTGTCCTTATACCCTTATTACGGGTAAGCCGACGTTGTTTATCAGTCATAAAGTGCGTCAGCAGTGGCAAAAATTTGTCCCTGACGACAGTATCATCTCCTTGACAGATTATGGGCATCTATTACCGATGGAAGCGCCAGAATTGTGTGCTCAGGTTATCAATGAACATTATCAAAGCAGCAAACAAGCTTAACAATGACTGACCTTTTTGCTCCTATGCCTAATGATAACCTCTTGCCTTATGAAGGTAAAGTGAATGACTTAGGGATAATTATCGATTACCCAAGCGCTTTATATTATAGTCTGTTGACCGAGCTACCTTGGCAATCTGATATTGTCACGTTATTTGGCAAAACGCATGTCACCACACGTCAAATCGTTTGGATGGGTGATAGTGGTGTCAGTTATCAATATTCTGGACATTGCCGTCAAACCATCGAGTGGTCAGATACAGTGTTTCATGTGAAACTTTATATCGAACAGCAGTTAGCAAAAATAGGCATCAACGCTGATTTTAATTCTTGCTTGCTCAACTACTACCCTTCTGGCGAGGACGGCATGGGTTATCATGCCGATGATGAAAAAGAGTTAGGTGCGCAGCCAATTATTGCTTCCTTGTCTCTTGGTGCCACGCGTAAGTTTGTTTTTAAGCATAAAAAAACTCAAGATAAAGTTGAGCTTCATCTTGAGTCCGGTCAGCTTATCGTCATGCATGGTGATACGCAGACATTCTGGAAGCATACCATCACCAAGACCAAATCCATCTCTGAAGGACGGATTAGCCTCACATTTAGACAAATTTTAGATAGGTGACACTTAATTAAGCCAACATCACTTAGCTATAACGTCACTTAGCTTACTTTTAAAACAATCTTGCCAAAAGTACCGCCTTTTTGTAGCTCACGATGGGCCTCTACTACTTTAGACAAGGGGTATGCTTGCTGAATATGCAAGGTCAGTTTATTATCAGCGACCTCTTGTAAAACCTTTGCCATATCTTGGCCATTCGGCTGTACTGCATAACCCTCTATACTTAAGTCTTTACCACTGTCTGCTTCTTTTAGTTTATCGACCCAAATTGTCGGTAATACATAGACACGTCCTGACTGTTTCACAACTTTTAAGGCACGCACGCCAGCGTCGTCACCGACTAAATCTAGTAATACATCGGCTTGCAGCTTAGGAAAGTCATCGTCTTTGGTATAATCAATCCATCCTGTCAGCTTGCTTTTATCTATTAAGCCATCCAGTTTTTCATATTTCTCTGGCGAGCAAATAACACTTACCTTTATATTATCCTCAGTAATTTTATTCATCAGAAACTGAATCGCCAAATGACCAACGCCGCCTGCTGGGGCATTTATCACCACGTGCTCACCATCTTTAATATCTGCAAACTCTACAAACTGTAGCGCTGTTTGCCCGATACACGGCAGTGCTCCCGCTTGCTCCAGCGTGACAGACTCAGGTACTTTCGCCGCTAGTTCAGCATCGACTGCGACATATTCAGCGTAGCAACTGCCGCCGAAACTAAGCGCAGCGACATTATCACCAACCGCGTATTCATCACTATTACTTTTGACCACAACGCCTGCTACATCGAACCCCAAGATAGCTGGCTGGTCATGGTCAAACTTATTTTTTTGGATACTGTCAGCGCCCCAACCTTTGCCTTGACGGGTTTTGTAATCGACAGGATTGATGCCAGCATAAGCGACTTTAACCAATACTTGATTGTCCTTTATTTCAGGAATAGCCACCCCGTCTTGATACGTCATCACTTCAGGCTCGCCAAACTCACGTATGAGTACAGCGTGTTGAGTCGTTGGTAGTTGTTTATTAGACATAAGTTGTTATCCTTTTATTTATTATTTTATATCAGCTTAGGTTTAAAAAGATATGGCAGTGACAGGTTACGATAAGCCTATTTTTATTCTACGGCAAGGCCAACTCTGCACTCAAAGGTAGATGGTCTGATAGCGTTGACCATGGCTTGCCAGTGTGCACCCAAGCATCTTTGACCCTAAGATTACGTACGTAAATACGGTCTAAGCTCAGCACAGGAAGCTTAGCTGGAAACGTGGGTAACAGCTTGCCATGACAATGCTTAAAAGCTTCGGTCATACCCAAGTCAGACGCCAGCTTGTCGCAGGACATTTTTTTCCAGTCATTAAAGTCACCTGCCAAAATCAACGGCTGATCGCGGCTAATCTCATTACGTACATAGTTAGAAATTGCTTCATACTGCTTGATACGATCGCGTTCAAATAGGTTTAAATGAGCGCATAAAACGACGACGGGCATCTCCCAGCCTATCGGTTGTACCTCGCAATGTAGAACCCCACGCTGCTCAAGTTTATTGACGGTAATATTGACATTATGTTTTGGATCAAGTGGAAAGCGGCTCAGAACGGCATTGCCATGATGTCCATTGTCATATTCTGAATTTTTGCCATAGCTATTTTCTAATTGTAGGTACTCACCAAACCATTCATGCTGTGATTGGTCAGGGTATTCGTTGTATTGCATATTGCGCTTGAGGTTTTGCCCCTGTACTTCTTGTAGACACAGTATGTCTGAGCCAATGATATCGAGTGCTTTAGCGATACCTTGTATTTTGACTTGGCGATTCATCGGCGACATGCCTTTATGAATGTTATAGCTGGTTAAAACAAAAGAGGTGGTATTAGTCATAATTTTATTAGGGGCTGTATAGAATTCAGCTATGGAACTGACAGAGACTATTTTTTAGGAAATTCGACGCCAAAAATAGTAAGTTTAGTCATTCTAAGCGCGATAGTTTTGGCTAAGAAGTGGCAAAAAATAGTCCTGTTGCTTGACTGATGCTAAAATTGCCCCAGACAGTGTTGTAAATCTAGCTAAGGTCTCGACATTACCTTCGACTTACGCCTAGTCTGAAACAATTTTAGCAATCAGCAGTCCTAATAGCTGAATTCTATACAGCCCCTAGTCATAAACTCAGTATCTATAGAGTAGTAAGCGTTAAAAGCGATGGCTCTCGGACAAAATTATTGAGTCTAGAAGTGACCATGCTTCTTATCTGGTTTCAGAAAATTCCATTTAATAATAGGCATTCAATAGGAGTTCAAAAGTATCGAAAATAATTGTCTATTATAGCTATACATATAAAAAAGCATTGGCTCTTATCGAACCAATGCTCTTATACTATACCTATGTGCTATCAATGAACAATGGCTAATTCATTACTGAATCTAAGCCATCCATTAATAGCGAGTGACTAGAGCAATCGGCTGATCTTCACCCATAATGTCTTGTGGCATAAATACCGCCTCACCACCATTATGAATCACATGTTCGATGATTTCGCCAACCGCATCATCAGTCACACCTTCTGCTGCAGCATCATCTGCCGGACTTAAGGTTTGCGCCTCTTCATCAATCTTGGCAGATTGCATATAGCCACGACGGATATAGAGCGTTTCGCCCACACCTTGGAAGGCACTACGGTAAATTTCTTGTAAATCCGTCTGCAGCATGTTTGCACCGCGCGCTTTATCAATCTCACCCATAGCCGCTTGATGTAGCGATGTACGATAGCCTTCTACTGCTTCTTGTACGCTATCAACGATATGCTGGGCACTACCATCTTCTAAATTGGTGGCATTTGATACGGTAGCAATAATGTTATCTGGACGATCACAAACTTCTTTATAGTAGCCAATATTTTTTGCATCACCAACGATGACCAGAGGCATCTTATGCTCACCCCACAGCTCTTGTACGCTTTTATCTACTTGGTTAAAAAACTCTTTTAAGGAGCTGCTTTCGTTATTCGCGGAACGATCCGAGCCGCCATCACCCGTTGTATACAACCCATTGTTTTCGATAGGAAACTGAATGTTTTCCATATTATTTTGTACATCGTCATCTTTATCAAGTTCTCTGACGACACGGTCGTTGGATGCTTCAATCAAACGAGCATTATCACGCGTTAATACCACCGTATAGTAATGAACGGCACTGGCCATATCACGGACCAAATCGCGAGTCGCAAAGCTGGTCGAAATCACCACGCGCTCTGTTGTGTCGATAGGCATACGAATGATTTTCACATCCTCAGTACTGGCAAATATCGCTAAAGTATCAAGGTTATAATTATGATTGAGCTCATTGGTTTTAGCATGAATATTATCTAAAATTGTGGTCGCAGTACGCTTATCGTATTCATTAGTTAAGCGTTCTTCGGCTACTTTTAATTGGTTTTTTAGGGCAATAGGATCTTTATCGTTGGCAGGGTGCTCGCGATGCGTTTTTACGAAGATACTAACCGCAGGGTCGGCTTTGGTTTCTCGTAAACTTTTGAGAGTCGCTTTCATATAGTGCTCCTTATTTTATTATCATTTACTCTTAACGTTATAAGTAGTATTTCTGGCTTGCGTATGCCTACGCCATTTCTATGCTTAAAATCCATGCTAAAAAACTTATATTTTAAGCGAAAGCATTTCAGTCCCGTTGTATGTTGTGTTCATATTGAACTGGCTATAACACTTATATTTTCATATTAGTTATTTTGGCCAATGCTTTTTTCTGTCTTATTTTTAAAGCTGGTACTTTTTTTCTTAATAGTTTTTTAATGAAAGTGTTTTTCTTAAAACCTACTTTTTATGCTTCATTACCTTGATGCTAACAGTCAAACCTCACCCGCTATAGGGTTAATTTGCAAGCAAATGATAGCGCTTTGTAAGTAGAGTAATCTATATTGTTATAAAACAGGAAATACTTGGTTTTAAGGATGTTTTTATATCGAGAGCAACACCACTCAGCTCTCTACATTACAAATGACGAGGTTGCATTCTTATCAAATGAACCCATATTTTATATAGCTTAGCTTATACATAAGACAGTAATAGTCAGTCCGAAAAAAATAATTACAAATATTATATAGTGGATTCACTTTAAAACCGAGACAGTGCTATTAGCTATAACTTTTGCAATATATGTGTTATGGCTGCATATTTTCTACCAAATGAATGCCCTTTATAACCGCACACCTCTTAATAATAATTCATTCATCAATAACGGATATTTTTATGACTTCTATTTCTCCAGATTTACACCTTGTTGATTTTCCCAGTGCCACACCAGACAGCTTACAAAGCCGAGTCATTAGCGCTATCGATGCTGCCAATGCTTTTTTAGATGAGCTGACAGCAACGACAAATAGCGAGAATGGTACTGATATCAGTGCTAAGCAAGCTCTGACCGAGGTGATGACCTTTGACCATATCAATGTGGCATTGGACCGCAGCTGGGGTATTTTGTCACATCTCAATAGTGTAATGAGCAATGATGATATTCGTCATGTGCATCACGAGTTGCTACCTAAGCTGTCGGCTTATGGCACGCGTGTGGGTCAGCATCAGCCGCTATTTAACCGCTATCAAACCATCGTAAATGACACAGCGTTTTTCGCTGAGCTCGAACCAGCACGAGCGCGTGCCATTGAGCTTGCCCTACGCAGCTTTGAGTTATCAGGTGTTGCGTTACCGAAAGCTGAACAAGAAAAATTTGCTGCTATTCAAAGTGAGCTATCAACGTTGTCAGCGACATTCTCAGATCATATCTTAGATGCTACCCAAGCATACGCTTTGCCGCTTAAACAAGACCAATTAGCTGGCTTGACTGAAAGCGGTCTGGCGCTACTGGCTGATGCAGGCGAACAGTATAAATCACGCGAACTTGCCAGCGGTGCGCTCACACAAACGGATATCGATGCGCTACCAACGCCTTATTACGTAGCAAGCTTAAATATCCCCGTTTACCTTGCTGTTATGACCTATGCTGACGATCGCAAATTACGTGAGACCCTATATCGCGCCTATGTTACCCGTGCTTCTGAGTTTGATAAGCACAGCAATGCTAAAGGCGAGTCACTAAACAACGCCGATATCATGAGTCAAATTTTGCAATTACGTGAGCAAAAAGCCAAGCTATTGGGCTTTAATAATTATGCAGAAGTGTCGCTATCAACCAAGATGGCAGATAGCGTGGCGGAAGTGGAGACCTTCTTACGTGATTTGGCTACGCAAGCAACCCCAACCGCTAAACAAGACTTAGCACAGTTGCAAAAATATGCCAAAGAATATGCTATTGATGACTTGCAGCCATGGGACAGTGCTTATATCGCAGAAAAGGTCAAACAAAGCGAGTTTAGCCTATCGCAAGAAGAGATTCGTCCTTATTTCCCCTTACCAAAAGTGGTTAGCGGCTTATTTGCTATTGTAGAACGTTTATACGGTATCAAAGCAAAAGAACAAAACAATGACAGTCCGAACGATAATACGGATAAAACCTCTGTATCGCGCTGGCACGACGACGTCCGTTTTTATCAATTATTCGATGCTAATGATAACTTGCTCGGTGGCTTTTACTTTGACTTATTTGCCCGTAGTGGTAAACGCGGCGGTGCTTGGATGAGCGGTTTCCAGTCGCGTTATACTTATGACGAGCAGGACCATCAACAGCTGCCTGTGTGCTTTATGGTTGGTAACTTTACCCCTGCCCTTGATGGTAAACCAAGCTTATTGACCCATGATGAAGTGATTACCTTGTTCCATGAGTTTGGTCATGGTTTGCACCATCTATTGACCCAAGTCACCATTGGTGATGTCGCTGGCGTTAATGGCGTCGAATGGGATGCGGTTGAGCTACCCAGTCAGTTTATGGAAAATTGGGCATGGGACGCCGAAGGTATCGCGCTCATTAGTAGCCATGTCGAGACAGGCGCGCCACTACCTAAAGATAAACTCGATGCATTATTGGCGGTAAAAAACTTCCAAAGTGGGATGCAGACGCTGCGTCAAATTGAGTTTGCACTTTTTGATTTACTGATTCATGCGCATACACCAGCGCTTGATTATGAAGGTATCTTAGTCACGCTAAATACCGTGCGTCATGATATCGCTGTTATGCAGACACCTGACTATAACCGCTTTGCCAATGGTTTCAGTCACATCTTTGCTGGGGGTTATGCCGCTGGTTATTATTCTTATAAATGGGCCGAGCTATTATCTGCTGATGCTTTTAGTAAGTTTGAAGAAGATGGTATTTTTAATCCCCTCACTGGTAAAGCATTTCGTGAGACGATTTTATCAGTGGGTGGTAGCTTCCCTGCCAAGACCAACTTTGAGAATTTCCGTGGGCGTAGTGCCAGTATCGATGCTTTATTGCGTCACAGCGGCTTTAGCGATGCCAAGACGACTGAGGCGGCAAATACACAAACGACAGGTGAGGTGATTTAAATGCGCTATCAATCCTCCAGTCCCAAACGTCGGTTTTTGGCGGGTGTGCGCTGCCCCAAATGTCAGGCAATGGATGCGGTAGTACAAATCAATATCGTCACGCCCGAACCTGATGAATACATCGAATGTACTCAGTGCGGTCATACAGAGCATCGCCCTGATCCTGATACTATCAGTGCCAAAAACCATTTGGAGGACCAGCTTACTCGCGACGCAATGACGACTGGCACCAGTGGTACGGTGAAGTTTAAGCCTTAAATATCGTCCCGAATAACTAACGTCAACTCTTAATAACTACTAGCCTATCTATCATTAGATAGGCTTTTTATTTTGAGTTTGCTATAGGGGCTGTATAGAATTGGGAAATAGTTGAAAAAAATAAGCAACGCCTTACACTCTTGTTTACCACAACAAAGAGAA
>NZ_RRYX01000087.1:0-12745 GCF_014861375.1 Psychrobacter sp. FME5
ACTAGCTTCCCTTTCGACTGGGTGGCATTATACGCTTGTTTGAGAGGCGGTCAAGGGGGTTTGGGCACTGTTTTTATTATTATCTAAGCAAAAAATTAATAACCCCTATTTATCAGTTAGTTAACGCTAAAATAATTTACTTTTATTATGAATGTCTATTAACCGTTTAATCTTGGCTATTTTGTTTATGGTGGTTGGTCTATATATAGTAGTGTTCAGCTATATATGACAACTTTATAGCTGAACTGTTTATAGACCAACTATATTATAGCTTACCAACCTTTTTAAAGAATTCCCTATAAGCCGCAACCTTTTTATCTAACGCCAAAGGATAAGCCCGCGAGGTAGATGGCAGTCTATATAAGGTTAAATCATGACTCTCAGACTTAACACTGTTATCGGCGCATTTATAAGGAAAGTCGATATGTTGATTGGTCTTGGGGTATTTTGATTTAGCGGGTGGCGTATCCAGCATATTAAGCAATACCTCGGTTGCTTTGCCACCCGTGGTAAATAAGGCTTCAACCTTTGGAACTTGCGTCAATATCTTATCTAGTGCAATAGGAGTGACAACGGTAAGGTATTTATCAGAAGCATTTCCCGTTTCTCGAATCGCTTGTACTACTGTTGGACAAGAGGCGATGCCGCGCTCGAACATAAAATCTCTGATACGCTCAGGGTCGAAGCGCTTTTCCTTCCCTACTCTAAAATAATCGGCATCGTCAAAAAATACGCGGCCATAAATGCGCCACATATCATTTTGAAAATTGGGGTAATGGAATCTCATTGCCCATTTATCTGCTGTGGGCGGAAAGCTACCCATCATCATTACTGTTGCATCGGGCGGCAATACAGGGCCAAAAGGGTGGGTTTCGATATCTGCCGTTTCGGTCTCTAAATCTTGTGACCAGATAAAATTGTTAGCAGGTTTTGATTGATTGATGTGAGTATTCGATGGGGTTTTGGTCATGATATTCTTCATCAGAAAAGGTGTTTTTTTGGTATCATAGCAGGTCTAAACACTGCTTCGCTTATAAAGGCTTTATATAGTCAAACAGGCTTAGCCTAAAGAGTCGACTTAAATAGAAAGATGAGCACGTTAAACGTATCTAGCTTGCTTGATTATTGAGTCTCTAAGCTTACTATTTGTATGCTACATAAATGGTTAAAGTGCGGTAAGTGTTTGTATCTTTTATACTAATGGCGAACGCAGTAATTGCGCAAGCATAGCCCAAAAACGAAGAGAGTTCTTATGAGTGACTTAAATAGCGACCTACAGATTACGGTAATCGATCATCCACTAGTCCGTCATAAACTCAGTCTTATGCGCGAAAAAGACTGTAGTACTTATAAATTCCGCACATTGACCAAAGAGCTTGCACGTTTGATGGCGTATGAAGCAAGCCGCGACTTTGAAATTGAAACCTTCCCCATGCAGGGTTGGTGCGGTGAAATTACTGGTGAGCAAATTATCGGTAAAACCGCAACGATTGTACCGATTTTACGTGCGGGTATTGGTATGCTCGACGGCGTACTCGATTTGATTCCTACAGCGAAAATTTCTGTGGTGGGCTTGCAGCGTGACGAAGAAACCTTGCAGCCTGTACCTTTCTTTGAAAAATTCGTCAGCCACATGGACAAACGTCCTGCGCTTATTATTGACCCAATGCTAGCGACTGGCGGCTCAATGGTTGCGACTATCGAGATGTTAAAGAAAAATGGCTGTACTAATATTAAAGCCTTGGTATTAGTGGCTGCACCTGAAGGCGTTCGTTTGGTCAATGAGGCGCATCCTGACGTGACTATCTATACCGCAGCGCTCGACAGTCATTTGGATGAGCACGGCTATATCATCCCAGGTCTGGGTGATGCTGGTGATAAAATATTTGGTAAGCAACTATCAAATAGATAACTTTCAATCTCATTATGATTGAGATAATAGCTATTAAGTTGAAATAGATAAGCCAAAATATTTAAGCTAAGCAGTCGTCATAACAATTATGATAAAAACAATAGGGTATCAACGATAAGGATAAACAATGAACGTATTGATTACAGGAGCAAGCGCGGGTTTTGGTAAAGCGTTGGCTGAGCGTTTGGTTGCAAAAGGACACCGCGTGATCGGCTGTGCCAGACGCCTCGATAAGTTAAATACTTTAGCAGAAACCCTCGGCGAGTCGTTTTTGCCCGTTGTGATGGATGTCAGTGACACGGCTTCTATTCCGCAAATCATTGCTGAGCTGCCAAAAGAGTTTAATCAGATCGACGTATTAGTCAACAACGCAGGGCTCGCACTTGGTACAGAGCCTGCACAGAGTGCCGATCTCGATGATTGGATGCGTATGACTGATACTAATGTCAAAGGTCTGATGGCGCTGACTCATGCAGTCCTACCAGCAATGGTGGCGCGTGATAGCGGCTATATTATCAATGTTGGTTCGATTGCCGGTAGCTGGCCTTACTTTGGTGGTAACGTCTATGGCGCGACCAAAGCATTCGTCAAACAGTTCAGTTTGAACTTACGGGCAGATTTAATTGGTACACAAGTGCGGGTGACCAACCTTGAACCGGGTAATGTTGCGGGGACTGAGTTTTCAAACGTACGCTATCATGGCGATGATGATAAAGCTGCCAAAGTTTATGATGGCTTTAAAACCATGACCGGCGACGATATTGGCGATATCTTATTATGGTTGATTGAGTCGCCTGCGCATATTAACGTCAATCGCTTGGAAGTCATGCCTGTTGCACAAACTTATAATGGATTGACGATTGCCAAGCAAGAGTCTTAAGGCTTAAATCTATTCTCAAGTTTATCAACGTAACTCGTAAGTCCGAAGCAATATAGCACCCTCTATATTGCTTCTTTTTTTGGCGATGACATTCTTCTCATTTACCAAGCGTAAATCCTGAAAACCTAAAATCAATACCTCATTTCGAATACGGTCACTGGTGCGTTTATTGTGCCTGATGGGAAATCCTAATACTTGCTGACCGGTGATTGTTATCTGATTGATGATGGTCATTGGCTGAGTTGCTGTAGATTTTTTACTTATCTTTTGAGCGTTGATTATGGCAGTAGCAGGATTGACCGTAGTGATTAACACCTTTGTTTGCCGAATGCTTTTTGACAAACTCCCTACAAAAAACAATACCTGCTCTAGTGGTAAATACTGCGCATGACGCATCAATTCCTGACGAAATAACGCCGGCATATCTAGATTAAAGCTGTCCTCTGTTTGCTGATAAAACGCCGTAAAGTTACGATGAAGGTAGCGCCCAAATACAGTGGCATTGATCCATTCTTTATAAGTTGCATTTGCTAATAATTGCGTCGTAAAAGCAGCAGCGTCAGGTGTAGTATCTGTCGTAAGCATCGCCAAAATTAAAGCTTGTGGATTTATAAAAGCCTGCTGCTGCCAGATTTGTGGATAAAGACTGCTATCAAGTAGTGGTAAGGTGGACTTGCCCATAAGCTAACATCCTTATTAACATCAAACCTATTATACGACTACTATATTATTGATTACATGGGTTAGCTATTGAATATATGCCAGACCGATTTTATGCTATGGTCAGCTTAACTGCTTTAATATAGCAGTCTTTGATGAGTGAGATAAAGACTTTTACCACAAGGCATTTAGGCTAAGACGTTCTGATAAAAACTAAGATGGCTTAATAAAAATAAAGCGACAATATCATATGAAAACCAAACTCCTGAGCCTACCCGCTAAGTATCAATTACACACAATAAATATCGCTACAAATGACGGCACGCTACTGCCGGTTTCTGTCATAGGTAATGGCAAGCCTGTCATGATATTGCATGCTTATGGTATGGATGCGCGTGAGTTCTTGCCGTTTATTTTACCGTTAACTGGCAAATATGCATTTTATCTGCCGCATTTAAGAGGGTTTGGCGCTGCAAAAGATATCAATATGACCCAGTTTGATTTTGTACGCCAGTATGCTGACGATATGCAGGTTGTGATTGAGCAAGTTTGCCTGACGCGCAATATAGAGACATTACCCGTTGCCGCTATCTCGATGGGCGCACAAGTGATGTGGGCATATTTTGAGCGTTATGGTATATCACGAGTCAGTCGCTATTTAAATATAGACCAAAGTCCTGCTATTCATAATCAGTCTGACTGGCAAGGTGGGCTGTTTGGCGCGCGCCAGCAAGAAGTGTTTGATATTTTTCATGAGGTAGTGGATATGACGCTGCCTTATGCTGACCTTGATAGCTTTACCCATCTGCCTTTTGCGCTTAAACGTCGCGTTACTGACGTCGAACGCCTGTTTTCATTGTGGTCGGTAAATCGTCCACGCTCAAAAGCCATCGTACAGGTGCTAACCCATCAAAACGATCATAAGTTGGTGTTTTATGAACATCAGATTTGGCAACATAAGATGCGCTGCTTACAAGCCTATTTGGCATTGCCCTATGATTTTCGGGGTGCGATAGACCGTGTCACTATTCCAGTGGTTAACCTTATCGGTGGTCGCTCCAAGTTATATAATTCGACATGGCAGCAGAAAATTACCCAGATGCTACCCGATGCAAGCGAAATCGTCTTACCTCGCTCAGGTCATGCCGTACCGATGGATGAGCCTGTTGGGTTTTATAAAGTATTAAAAGAGTTTTTGCAGGGTTAGTGCTAAGGCAAAAAAAGCGACCTCAATGGGTCGCTTTTTATTTGGGTAATAAAATCTAAGCTTTTTGAATCTTGAAAGGATTAGTCAGCCAATGCTTTAATCAACTCAAATCTAGGTGCTTCTTTACCGTCACGCATCACTGTTTCTGCAAACATTGTAAGCGGTCGAACCCAAACGCCATACTCACCGTATAGACAGCGATAAACGACTAACGCTTCTTCAGTTTCGGAGTGCTGCGCAGTGTGTAAAACTTGATATAGATTGCCTTTATAATGGCGGTAAATACCTTGGGATACGATAGTTTTTGTCATGATTTCATCCTATTGTATATCTTAAATATACGAGCTAAATACTGTCGCAGTATATTCACATAGAAAAAGCAAACATAGTTGATTTACTTTAAAACCGACACGAGTACTACTGGAGTAAATTTTTCGCAGTCTCTGTCACGCCTGCGAACAGCAAACAAGAAAAATTAGCACCAGTAGTACGGGATTATTAACCCACCGTCACTTTCGCATAAGCCTTTTTACCTGCTTGGATAACAACCGTTTGCCCAGCCGTTAAGCTAAAGCCAGCATTGACGACGTCGCCATCTACTTTTACCGCGCCACGCTTAATCATGTCTTTAGCAGACGAGCTATTTTTTGCCAGTCCAGCTTGGTTTAGTACTTGGGTAATAAATAATGCTTCAGCACCTGCCAAATCTAACGTTACCTCGGGCAAGTCCACTGGTAATTCGCCATCGGCAAGTACGTTACCCGCAGATTTATGCGCATTAGCAGCAGCATCGGCATCGTGGAAGCGTTCAATCAACTCTTCGGCAAGGACACGTTTAATCTCTTGTGGATTGCGACCATTTTCCATCTCACTCATTAAAGTTTCGACTTCTTCCATCGGCTTAAAGCTTAAAAACTCAAAATAACGACGAATCAAGGTATCTGGCATCGAGAGGATTTTTTGATACATGGTACCTGGTGCATCATAAATACCCACATAGTTATTCAATGACTTAGACATTTTATTGACGCCGTCTAGCCCTTCCAAAATAGGCACCGTGATACACACTTGCGGCTCTTGACCATAACGACCTTGCAAGGTGCGGCCCATCAAAATATTAAAGGTCTGATCAGTCCCGCCCAGCTCGACATCAGCTTCTAAGGCGATAGAATCATAACCTTGCACCAACGGGTATAAAAACTCATGGATAGCGATTGGCGTTTGCGCTGCATAGCGTTTAGAGAAGTCATCGCGCTCCAGCATGCGCGATACGGTCAACTGGCTAGACAGCTGAATCATATCGCCTGCTGACATGTCATTAAACCATTCAGAGTTAAAGACGATGCGGGTTTTTTCTTTATCTAGGATTTTAAAAACTTGCTCGGCATAGGTCTGAGCATTGACTTTGATTTGCTCATCGGTCAATGGCGGGCGCGTGCTGTTCTTGCCAGAAGGATCACCAATTTTGGCGGTATAATCACCGATTAAAAAATAAATCTCATGACCTAAATCTTGGAAGTGCTTGAGCTTATTAATCAGCACTGTGTGCCCTAAATGCAAATCAGGCGCAGTAGGATCAAAGCCTGCCTTGATACGCAGTGGACGGTTTAGCTTAAGCTTAGCAACTAAATCCTCTTCAGACAGGATTTCTTGTGTGCCGCGCTGGATAAGGGCAAGCTGTTCTTCTAGGGTGTATGAGTGGTCGGTCATTTCGCTCTCTTTATTGTCTTTATCAAATTATTAATACCTTCAGAAGCTTTAGAACCTCGATGGCAGATAAAAAATGTTAGAATTTGGCAGATATATTAGCGTTTTTTAAGGTAAATTGCCATGAGTAAGCCCATACCCGCCACTGTTAATACCAATACCGCCCATCCAGATGCCAATTCTGAGCATAACGATGAATTAGATTATGCTGCCCTAAGCGAAGCACTCGAACAAACTGTGTTTGAAAACTTCGATGACGGTTTATATATTGGTATGATGTCAGGGACCAGTTTGGATGGTATGGATGCCGTAATTTGTCAGTTTTCTGACTTTACTGATAGCGATTCTGACTCCAGTTGTGTATCCAATGCTCCTATGCAATTAATAGCAACGTACAGCCAAGACTTCCCCCCACGTTTGCGTGAGGTATTATTGGCGTTATGTCAGCCCAATGGTGTCAAAGACTTGATGCCGAAAATTGATGAGCCTAATAGCGAATTAGACTGGTTCGGCTGGGCAAGCCGTGAGTATGGCGAATTTGCTAGCGACGTGGTCAATACATTATTGCAGCAAGCGGATATTGATGCGGAGGCGGTACTAGCAATTGGCTGTCACGGACAAACGGTGCGTCATCGTCCACAAATGGGTTTTAGCCTGCAATTAGTCGATGCCAATATTATCGCTGAGCGCACTGGCATTAGTGTGGTCAGTGACTTTCGTCGCCGCGATATGGCGGTCGGCGGTCAAGGGGCGCCCTTGGTTCCAGCTTTCCATCAAGCATTATTTGCGACGCCTGATAGCACCCGCGTATTACTCAATTTGGGCGGCATCGCTAATATAGCGGTCTTGCCAGCACTTTCTGCTGATAATAACAATCAAAGTAGCAATCAAAGCACTAATCACAATAGCGATCACCCTACTTATCAACAGACAGCTAGCGTCGTTGGTTATGATACCGGTCCTGCCAATTTGTTATTGGATGCATGGACCACACTGCATACCGATAAGGAATACGATGCTGGGGGCGCCTGGGCACAGTCTGGGCAGGTCGTCGAGCCGTTACTTAATCAACTTTTAGAACATCCATTTTTTGCTAAAGCTTATCCAAAAAGCACTGGTCGTGAAGACTTTAATTTAGCATGGCTACAAGATGAGCTACAAAGATTCGACCAAGCGTCTGCCCATACGCGCTATTCGTCAGCGGATGTGCAAGCGACGCTCACTGAGCTGACAGCCATCAGTGCCAGTGCGCAAATCAACCTGTTTATCAAAGCAAATGAAGACAGTTCGGTATATGTCTGCGGTGGCGGCGCGCTTAACGATTATTTACTCACGCGTTTACAAGCACATCTGCCCCATTGTAGGGTAGAAACCACCACAAGCTTAGGGCTTGATCCAACTTGGGTAGAAGCGGTTGCCTTTGCTTGGCTAGCAAAACAAACGCTGATGGGCGAAACAGGTAACCTACCAGCAGTAACAGGGGCAAATAAGGATGTGGTATTGGGGCAAGTTTGTTTTGCCTGATGGGTTAATATTTTTAGTTTACACACGTGCACTTATGTGTTTTATAATGGCTCATGAATCACCCTCTTTTTAGGACTCGTAAGTACAGGATATATCGCATGAGCCAACACAGCAATTCACCAACCGATTCACTTATCGACCAAGCTACGAACGATACCATGAATACTCCTAACGCAGCACAGACAAAAAAACGCCGGAAGCCCCCACATTATGAGCGCTCTGATGATATGCGTGTGGTGGTGACTGGTATGGGCGCTATTACCCCGCTTGGTCTGGATGTCGAAAGCACATGGACAAAACTGCTCAATGGCGAAAGCGGTATTGCTAAAATTACTCACTTCGATGCCACTGATTATCGTGCGCAAATTGCTGGCGTGGTCAAAGATTTCGATGCCAAGCAATATATGAATGCCAAAGACGCCCGCCGCTATGATGAGTTTATGCATTATGCGGTTGCCGCCTCTTCGATGGCATTAAAAAATGCGGGTTTTATCGATGAAATAGGCGCGGCTGATGCTCCTGTACACAATGTGGATCAAGAACGTTTTGGCGTTATTTTGGGCTCAGGTATTGGTGGTATCCAAACCATTGAAAACAGTCGCGATACGCTGCGAGAAAAAGGCGCTACAAAAGTTTCACCCTTTATTATTCCAGGTTCTATTGTCAATATGGCTGCGGGTCTGGTAGCGATTAAGCATACGCTAAAAGGTCCAAACCTCGCGACGTCAACTGCATGTACTACGGCCACCCATGCTATGGGGTTAGCGGCGCGCTTGATTGCTTATGGTGACGCTGATGTGATGCTGGCTGGCGGTAGTGAAAAAGGCTCAAGCCCGCTTGGTATCTCAGGTTTCGGTGCCATGCATGCCCTATCGACGCGTAACGATGAGCCAACCAAAGCCTCGCGTCCATTTGATAAAGGTCGCGATGGTTTTGTACTTGGCGATGGTTCGGGTGTGGTGGTGTTAGAAAGCTTAAGCCATGCCAAAGCACGCGGTGCAACCATACTCGCTGAGCTGGTTGGCTTTGGTATGAGTGACGATGCGAGCCACATTACTGCACCTCCAGAAGATGGTAGCGGTGCGGCACGAGCGATGACAAACGCCTTAAACGATGCGGGTATTGAGCCATCGAAAGTTGGCTACGTCAATGCCCACGGTACCAGCACCCCTGCGGGTGATGTTGCTGAATCGATTGCGATTGAAACCGTGTTTGCTCCAGTGAAAGACCGCATCTTGGTTAGCTCAACCAAATCGATGACCGGTCACTTGCTTGGCGCGGCTGGTGGTATCGAGGCGATATTTACCGTCCTTTCACTACAGCACCAGCAGGTACCACCGACGATTAATCTAGATAATGTTGAGGACAACTGTAACCTCGACTATGTCGCCAATCAATCACGCAAAGTCGATGACTTACAATATGCTGTGACCAATAGCTTTGGCTTTGGCGGTACGAATGGCTCGCTAATATTTGCGCGCTGGCCTGTCAAACAGTAACGTCTAAAAGCTCACAACGTTCGTCGTTGTAACTTTGGTGTCAAATTTGCTACGTTTGTCCACTTGCAGCCCCTTATCGACCTTGCGTATGATAAGGGGTAATTTTTAGAATATTTATGGACGATACCATGTCAAGCTACTCATTTTCACATCAATTTTACCAGCGCTGGACGTGTGCGCCTGAGCCTATTCGCGCAGCAATCACCCAAGAGCTGAAAGATATCACCACCCTACTGCAAGCTGATACACCTTTTGAAAGTTTTGTTTTTAACACCCATGATCTAGACACGCATGTCGATGAGCTTTACGAAAATCATGAGGCTGAACAAGCAATTGCCAATGCTATTGCCGACAAACAAGCCCAAGAACAGGCGGCTACAGAAAAGCGGCGTTTAGAAGAAGAAGAAGAAAAACAAGCCGCTGAGGATGCCAAGCGCAAAGAAGAAACCAAAGCAAAAGAAGAAGCCAGACTTCATGAGCAAGCAGAGGCCACTAAAAAACAGCAGGAAGAGAACCACCCTGAGTCGGCCACCGCTATTGATACAAATGCCACAGAAAAGGTAAGTGATAATAGCAGTGTCATTAATAGTGTTGAAAAGAAGGTCTCTACAAATATAGCGACTGCGCATATGACCATTAGTGAGTATGCCAATACCATTGATGACGGCAGTACTGATGACAACCGTAATACAGCTGACAAGCGTGCCAAAAGTGATAGCAGTATCAAAGCCATTAATGATAAAGCCAGTGCAGCGATTAGCTTGGCCTTAAAAGATACAAAATTGAATAGTACGCATCAAGAATTGATCCGCGAGTTAGAAATGCAGATTGATGACTACTTAAGTGATCAAATGATGCTAATGTCAGAAAACTTAAAGTCTTGGCTACGTGCCGAGATGGCTCAGCATTTAACCGAGGAAGACAACGCTGTCACTGATGATAGCGTAGCGAAAAAATAAATCTAGTCTCTAAAATACAATCTTTAAATAGCAAAAGCCCCGTTAATCGATTAACGGGGCTTTTGCTATTTCTGGTTTATAGGTAGAGATTTCCGCTTTAGATTGCTTGCGTACGCTCGGTTAACCACTCAAGCGCGGCACCGTCAACGCGGTCTTTTAGCTCGGCATAGACTTGGCGATGATAATCGTTCAACCAATCAATCTCTACTTGGTTCAATAATGCAGGTTCAATTAGACGTGTATCAATTGGGCAATAAGTGACGGTTTCAAAGCTTAAGAAACTCCCAAACTCTGTCTCAGTTGGATTGCTAACTGGCATATTTACCATCAAGTTTTCAATACGAATACCCCACTTGCCTTCGCGATATAGACCCGGCTCATTACTTGAGATCATACCTTCTTTCATGGCACGCTCTTTTGGCGTACTGGCACTATAAGCGATGACTTGTGGGCCTTCATGGACGTTGAGAAAATAACCAACACCATGACCCGTACCATGACCATAATCCATCTGTGCCTGCCATAATGGCGCACGGCAAATCGCATCAATCAATGGTGAGGCGATACCATCAGGGAAGCTTGCACGCGCTAAAGCAACGTGGGCTTTGAGCACCGTGGTAAAGTCACTTTTGTGATTGCTGTTTACTTGGCCGATGCCGACCACGCGGGTGATGTCAGTGGTGCCGTTTTGATATTGGGCGCCTGAGTCGATTAACAATAAGCCACCTTCGCCTTCGTTCACATCAAGGTAGCTGAACTTCTCTGGCGTTGCCCGGTAATGCGGCAAGGCACCGTTTTCATTAAAACCTGCAATCGTTGGAAAGCTTGGTGAGACATAATTCGGCTGCTGACTACGTACATCAATCAGCATACTATCCACATCTAGCTCACTTAGACGCTCACCTGCATTGAGACGCTGCTCAAATGCGGCAAAGAACTCCGCTAATGCCGCCCCATCTTGGCGCATCGCTTCACGTACATGGTCAATATCAGAGTCAGATTTAACCGACTTGAGCAAAGTACTGGGTGCCATCTGCTCGATAAAGCCTACACCATCTGCCATTTTAGATAGCGTACCAACGGCGACTTTACTCGGGTCTAGTAATAATAAATCCTCTGCCGTCAATGTTGCTAACGCATCCTGTACAGCGTCATAAGCAGCAAGAGTAATACCGCTGTCTTTTAAACTTTGCGCAATCTCGCTACTAACCTTATTATTATCGACAAACAATGTCGCACTGTTTAGAGCATCTGAGTCAGCATCGATAAGCATGTGCGACAAAAATATTGGATTATAATCGACATCAGCACCGCGCAAATTGGTCAACCATGCAATATCATCTAAGCTTGAAAGCAAGTGATGTGTCGCTCCAGCATCTACCATACCAGCACGCACTGCAGCAAGTTTTTCGGTAGCAGATTGGGCGACAAACTGTGCATCGTGCGGATATAAATTAGCAGTTGGCAACGCTGGACGATCTGTCCATATTGCTGTCAACACATCGCGCTCAGTGATGAGGGTAATGTCATTGGCATCAAAAGCATTTAACAGTCGATCTTGCTCAGCAATAGACAACACATTGCCATCGACTGCCACACTATCACCTTCTTGCAAATGCTTAGCCAACCATTCGATATGGTTCGGCTGACCAGGCGCAAGCTTCTCTAAGCTGATGCCCGTTCCTTCTAGTTGATCGGCAGCGTGTACCCAATAGCGACTGTCCGTCCACAACCCAGCAAAGTCAGCGGTGACAACCAGTGTACCAACTGAGCCTGTAAAGCCTGACAACCATAAACGCGCTTGCCAATATTCTGGCAGATACTCAGATAAATGTGGATCCGCCGATGGGACGATAATAGCCGTGAGGTCTTGTGACGCCAGTTCCTGACGTAGGCTATCGATACGATCGTGGATGGTTTGTTTATTCATTGAATATTTCCTTATTGATTTTAAAAAATTAGATTTGAAGAAATACGACTGTGAGGCGACTATGGTTAGTCGTCTTATTTGTGCGAGTAATTTTTACGCGTTATTGAACGGTTATATTTAAATACTTAGATTAACATACCAAGTGCAACGCTAAATTATATTATAGAACACCTGATTGGGCGTTTTAAACCCTAAGCGTTTTCTTGGTCTGTTGTTTAGTTTATTCTCAATGTCCTGTATCTCATTATCAGAGACTTGTCTAAAGTCACAACCCTTAGGCAAGAACTCTCTGATTAAGCCGTTGGTATTCTCGTTGGTTCCTCGCTGCCATGACGCATAAGCATCGGCAAAGAAGAAAGCGCTAAAGAGCTTTTGTTTCACCTTCTTATGCTGAGCAAACTCTTTACCATTATCAGAGGTAATGGTCTTAACCTGCAACCTCACTGGCTTTAGGATACCTATCATTG
>NZ_RRYX01000088.1:0-12554 GCF_014861375.1 Psychrobacter sp. FME5
AGATTAGTGAGATGCTCTTCTTTTTTCAATCACTTTTGATGTTGAGAGTGGGGTAACATTAATGTTTTATATAGAATTTCAGAAAACACGTAAATTTTAAAAGCAGCGCTATATTTATGGGGGTAAAAACCAGATATAACAACGGCATACCATTAATAGAGCATTCACCTTTTATAGTATTCATTAGCGTTACACTTGGTGTGTTAATCTAAGAAAAAACTGAAGAGATATCGATGCTAGCAAATGCTAATAACCCGCAACCAAAGAACAAGCCAAATTTCTTAAGCCGTATAATAAGTGTACTAATAAGGGCTGCGGTACTACTGCTGCTATTGTTCATATTTGATAAGCTATTACCTAGCATCAGCCAACAAACACAGTCGTTTGTGATGGCTAAGTGGCAGCAGCTTAGTCTATTGCAGCAAGAGCTACCAACAGAAGATAGCTTGCCCAGTCCGCTACCGAAGCAGCATCTGACTGATACTTGGGGCGGAGCGCGTAGCCAAGGTCGCACGCATGAAGGTATTGATATTTTTGCGCCGCGAGGCACACCGATACAAGCAACCACCCAAGGTATCGTTAGTAAAGTTGGTGAGAATACGTTAGGTGGACGCGTGGTGATGATCGTTGGACCAGGCGGTGCAGGACATTATTATGCACATCTAGAAGATTATGCCGATATTGCTCCCAATGATTGGGTCAATGCGGGCGATATCGTTGGTTACGTCGGCGACAGCGGCAATGCTAAAGGCACACCAACCCACGTCCATTACGGAATTTATATTAATGGCAGCGCGGTTAACCCCTATCCTTTATTACGAAAACCTGAAAGCTAGCTTTTGGGCTTCTAAAAGCTTAAACCTCTAATAAAAAGTTTAATGGCCCATCGTTAACACTCATTACTTGCATATCAGCACCGAACTGACCGGTAGCCACATTGGGATGCTGGGTATGTGCATAAGCAATTAACTGCTCAAACAATACTTGTGCAGCATCGGGTGCCATCGCACCGCCAAAATCAGGACGACGACCTTTATCGGTTTTTGCCATCAAGGTAAATTGCGATACCAATAATAACCCGCCTGCCACTTGCTGCACATTTTTATCCAATTTACCGACCTTAGCAGGATCCTCCTGATTTTCAAAAATACGATAGGTAAGGATTTTATCGATCATGCGCTGGGCACTTTGTAGCGTATCGTCGGGCCCTAGTCCAATATAGGCCAATACGCCCTGCTCAATAGCGCCGACACAATGCTTGTCAACAGTGACACTAGCGTGATGCACGCGTTGTATAAGTGCTCTCATTTACCGACTCCTTACAGATTATGGTCATACAATAATATGCGGTCCATGATAAAATACCGCCAATCATTAACCTATTTTTGCTCTCACTTTTTCCATCTTTGTCGCTGTTTTATTCATTTTTTTATATTCACATTCTCATCTTGGTAGCCTTGTTATGAATTTATTTACCACCCTTCAACAGTTTGTTCCGCAGCAGCAATTAAGTAAAGTCGCTGGGCGTTTGGCTGCCAGCCGTCATCCTTACGTCAAACGTACTTTTATTCGCAGTTTTGCTAAGGCTTACAACGTCAGCTTGGATGAATACGAGCGCCAAAGCTTCAACGCTTACGAAAGCTTCAACGACTTTTTTACCCGCGAACTAAAAGACGATGCTCGTACCATTGATAACAGCGCCAACGGTATTGTCAGCCCTGCAGATGGTATTATCTCGCAACTAGGGCAAATCCACGACCACAAACTGCTCCAAGCCAAAGGGCGTCATTACGACATCGGACAGTTACTTGCGGATAGCGAAGATGGGCATTATTTTGCGGATGGAAGCTTTGCCACAGTTTATCTTGCGCCCAGTAATTATCACCGTGTCCATATGCCATTCGCAGGCACGTTGACCAAAACTCGCTATGTGCCTGGCACGCTATTTTCGGTAAATAATACCACAGCGGCTAACGTGCCTGATTTGTTTGCCCGTAATGAGCGCTTGGTCTGTTTGTTTGATACAGAGTATGGCAAAGCGGCAGTGGTGATGGTTGGCGCGATGATTGTTGCTGGTATCGAAACGGTGGCGACCGGTAAGATTATCCGTACTGACGATATCCAAGAAGCAGAACATAGTATGAGCTTTGAAAAAGGCGATGAACTTGGACGTTTTTATTTAGGCTCGACCGCTATTGTCGTGCTGCCAAAAGCGGCGAAAGCCGACTGGCAAGACAGCATGCAAGCCAATAGTATGGTAAAAATGGGACAGCTATTGGGTGCGACTAATAATAAATAAGCCCGCTGTTTAAAGTCGAAAATATACGCCCAGTTAAGTATTAATCATTATGCTTAACTGGGCTTTTTAAACTAATATCGAAAATGCTTGTGGATAGGATAAGCAAACAAGATGTTTTCTTCCTGTGTACCACGCCCGATGTTATGAATAATCAGCGGTGTGCCATCATCAGCGGCTTTATTGGAGACGATACCCATGTGCGGCAAATTACCTTCTGGTAGTCGCCACGTCACCACATCGCCTGCTTGAAAGCTGTCCTTATCAGTAATCGATAATGTTTGCCCATGACGTGTAAAAAATACTTCAAGATTGGGCACACGGCGGTGATCAATATTTTTATCGGTTGATTTCAGGCCCCAATTTTTTGGGTAATCGGACCAATTTGATTTCATGTCGTGATTGACCAGTTGCTGCAAATCAATATTTTGCAGGCGATAAGCACGTACGACGACATCGGTACAGACGCCAGTATCTATTGGTACATCGCCACGGGGGAAGTCCAGCTTACGATAAGTAGGATCATAGCTGGTGGTCACGCCAATTTGCTTTTTGGCATCGTGCACCAATTTGCTACCATCACTGACAGGATCAGCAGCTTGTGCTAATTGTGCCACGCCTAATACACTGATAAAGGCGAGCGATTGACATAGTGTTTTATAAGCGACAGATATTCTCATATTTTGATCCCAAATTTTTTGACCTCACTATAGATGCTTTAGCACATGAAAATAATGGGTGATTTGTAAACAGCTAAAAGCTATAAAGTGATTTTTATTTATTTAGGCATCAATCAACCAGCCTTGCTGGGTTGCATAGTCAATCTGTTTTGATAGCCAAACATGGATGGTAGGAAAGCTGTCTTTAATAAACTCCAGCACACGGATCACTTGCGAGCGTGTCACATCATGTTCAGACCATGTTTTCCCGCCCGTATTTAGATTTAACAAAAATGGTAAAATTCGATCAACTACTCTCAGCAGTTCAGCCTCTTTACTGCTGCCCGTTTCTTGCGCTTCCCAAACCTCACTTAAGTTATTGATACCATTGCCGCGCTCGGCTTGCAGTCGAGCGATGCCCTCGCGTTCTTCAGCATGAGCGTCATCTCGACTATTGGCAAACAAAAACGTATCCCCCGCATCAACTTCACCTAAGTCATGTATCAGTGCCATCTTCAATAGTTGCTCATAATTAACATCCAGCTCAAACTGTTCAGCGATTGACCAGCAGGCCATTGCCAAATGCCACGAATGCTCAGCGGAGTTCTCCAACCGAGTAGTGCCCGTCACATAACTGCGGCGATTGACTCGTTTGAGGGCGTCGAGCTCTAATAAAAAATGGGTCACATCATCTATATCAATAGTTGATGTAGGATTTGGGTTGATTAATGACGCGTGACTGGTTAAAGACATATTGTTCTCTGATTTGGTCTGCAAGTTTATAGCGCTTTATCTTATCTTTACGCGCAAGTGATCATGATATATTTTATCAGTGTACGAGCAGCCGATGGCAGAATTTAACACAGACGCTTTTTTTAATTATTATCACAGCTAAAAAAATAGCGCCTATTTTATTAAGCACTATCTCTTTTAAGCTTATTGAAAAACGACTACTTAATTAAATTACTAATGGTTTTAAAAGCAGGATCTTTGCTGCTACGACATAGCTCAAACAGGATAGTTTCAACCGTGGTAATAACTCCGCCTGCGCGGCGAATACGGCGAATGGCTTGTTTTTTATCATAAGGAAAGCGCGAACCGACGGCATCGCCAATAATGACGGGCTGCATACCATTATCAAGCAAATCAAGCGCCGTTTGTAGTACGCAAACATGCGCCTCCACACCAAACAATAAAACAATGCTTCTATTTTGCTGAGCAAGATGGTTCCATGAATCGTCATTATCACAAGCACTAAACGTGACTTTCTCGAAGCCTTTGGCGTTCTCATCTTCTAATATTTCACGTATCTCAGGCAAGGTATCGCCCAGACCTTTTTTATATTGCTCATTGAGCATGATAGGCACACCAAGTGCTTGCAGACCTTTGATAAGCGTCACTGTTTTTTTTAAAATATTCTCATGGTCATAGATATGCGGCGTTAGGCGCTCTTGGATATCGATAACCATTGCTTGGGTATTTTCTCGGGCGATTCGATAGGTACGATCAGTAATCATAGTAGACATGGCACACTCCTTGTACGGCTGACTTTATTGTTAAAGGCTACTTTAGTTTTATCATAGATATTGTCGTTATTAGCCTTACACTCATTTAGTCACAGTTTACTGAGCCCGTCAATGGAGATAGTCTTTAATAATGATTAATAACGTCTGTTTTTAATTAATCAAAGCAAAAGCCCCTAATCATCATGACTAGGGGCTTTTATTAATACTGTAAGACTAAAGATTTACTAAGACGCTACACACGCTCAATCACGGTAGCAATACCTTGGCCAAGACCAATACACATGGTCGCTAGACCGATTTCAGTATCTGATTGCTCCATGGCATTTAGCAAAGTAACGGTGATACGCGCACCAGAACAGCCTAGTGGATGACCCAAAGCAATCGCGCCACCGTTGATGTTGACGATGTCTTGCTTATCGGTCAAGTTCATGGCTTTAAGTACTGATAAGCTTTGCGCGGCAAAGGCTTCGTTTAGCTCGATGGTTTGCATATCATCGATGCTCATGCCAGCACGCTTAAGTGCTTTTTGCGTCGCAGGAACAGGACCATAACCCATGATAGCGGCGTCACAACCAGCAACAGCCATGCTGCGAATACGAGCACGAGGCTTAAGACCTAAGTCCTTGGCTTTTTGCGCGCTCATAACCAGCATCGCTGATGCACCATCAGACAGTGCAGATGAGGTTGCAGCCGTTACCGTACCGCCTACTGGATCAAAGGCTGGGCGTAGCTTTTGCATTTGCTCCATCGTCGCATCTGGACGAATCACTTCATCGACAGTACATAGTTGCAAGCGACCTGCGGCATCATGACCTTCGATACCGATGATTTCATTGTCAAAACGACCTTCAGTGGTGGCAGCCCATGCACGGCGATGTGACTCAAGACCAAAGGCGTCTTGCTCTTCGCGGCTGATGTTATTCATACGACCCAGCATTTCAGCAGTCAAGCCCATCATGTTTGAGGCTTTTGCATAATGCTTTGATGCTTCTGGGTTAAGATCAACACCATGCATCATGCCAACGTGACCCATGTGCTCAACACCACCGATGATGAACACTTCACCTTGATTGGTCATGATTTGGGCAGCGGCAGTATGTAGCGCCTGCATAGATGAGCCGCATAAACGGTTAACGGTTTGACCACCAGCGGTCTTAGGGATATCAGCAAGTAAACCGATGTTTCGACCGATGTTCAAGCCTTGCTCTAAGGTTTGGTTGACACAGCCCCAGATGATGTCTTCTACGTCACGTGGGTCAAAGTCGTTGCGCTCAACCAATGCACGTACCAATTCAGCAGACATGCTATCAGCGCGAACATGACGGAACATACCGTTTTTAGATTTTCCCATCGCTGAGCGTACGCCATCCACGATGACCACGTCTTTTGGACTTAAAGTTGTCATACTATCTTCCTTTTCAATTTTTATTGTCAGTGTAGTCAGTGCATTTCAATGCTATTACCTCGTCAATCTTGCTTAAAGTACAATACGTACATCTACGCTCGATTTCCTTGTATTAGCCCTAAATGAAACTGACTATAATCGTACGTCTGCTATTAAAGATTTGTTATTGAAGAACAGTGCCATTAAATATAAATACTTTAATTGCTATCACTCTCAACAGCAAACGTACTGCACTTCATCCTAGTAATGACTGCCCATTACGCTGTTGCGTAAAAGGTCTCGCCTGCTGCTGCCATATCGCGAATCTTCTGCGGGGCTTCATAGGCTTTGCCAAGGTGCGCGTATTTTTCACATAATGCCAAGTAGTTATCTAGACCCATTTGGTCGATATAACGGCAAGGACCACCGCGGAATGGTGGGAAACCAACGCCCATAATCATCGCCATATCCGCCTCAGATGGCGTGCTGACGATGTTGTCTTCTAGGCAACGTACCGTTTCATTACAGAAAGCCAGCATGGTACGATCGATGATTGCTTGATCATCAAATTCTTGCTTGTCGCTATCTGTAGTGGCTTTCAATAGCTCATAAGTGGCTTCATCAGCAACTTTCTTAGGCTTACCGCGCTTGTCTGTTTCGTACTTATAGAACCCAACGCCGTTTTTCTGACCTAGGCGCTCGTTCTCATATAAATGCTCAATCGCACCTTTATAGTCAGGCTTCATACGGTCAGGGAAACCTTCAGCCATGACTTCTGCACCATGAACGCCCGTATCTAGACCAACGACGTCGATGAGATAAGCAGGACCCATTGGCCAGCCGAATTTCTCCATGACTTTATCGACATGGACGAAATCAGCGCCTTCTTTTAATAACAAGTCAAAAGCACCAAAGTATGGGAACAACACACGGTTTACTAAGAAACCTGGGCAGTCGTTAACGACAACGGGCACTTTACCCATTTTAGAGGCTAGTGCAACCGTGGTCGCAATCGCTTCGTCTGATGATTTTTCACCGCGGATAACTTCTACTAATGGCATACGGTGTACTGGGTTAAAGAAGTGCATACCGACGAAGTTTTCTGGACGCTCAAGTGCTTCTGCTAAATAAGTAATAGAAATCGTTGAGGTGTTTGACGCTAGGATACAATCGTCTTTGACCAAGCCTTCTACTTCTTTTAGTACCGAACGCTTGACGTTTGGATTTTCTACTACGGCTTCGATGACGATATCTGTTTCAGAAAAGTCACCATAGTTAAGCGTTGGACGGATACGGCTTAAAGTCTCACCCATTTTTGCTGGGGTCATTTTTTTACGTTCGACCATTTTGCTTAATAGCTTGCTGGCTTCGCCCATACCAAGTTCTAATTGCTCAGACTTGATGTCTTTCATAATGATTGGCAAGCCTTTGCTGGCTGCTTGATAAGCAATGCCGCCACCCATGATACCAGCGCCCAATACCGCCGCTTCATTGATTTCATGTGCTTTTTTGCTGTGTTGCTTGGCTAGCTTTTTAACCAACTGATCGCTTAAGAATAAACCAACCAAGCTTTCTGCTTGTGGGGTTTTCGCAGCTTTAGCGAAACCAGCCGCTTCTACCTCGATTGCTTTGTCACGTGGCAGGTTAACGTGTTTTTCGATAGCAGCGATAGCAAGTGCTGGCGCAGGATATTGCTTCGGATTGGCTTTGGCAAAGATCATACCTTTTGCACTGTTAAATGCCATCGCTTGCTCAAGCTGATTTAATTTAACTGGATTCAGCTTCTCTTCACGCTTCGCTTGCCAATCAAGCTCACCTGAGATACATTTTTTGACCAAATCAATGGCAGCATCTTGCAAATCATCAGCAGCAACGGTCGCATCGACCAAGCCTAATTTCAATGCATCGAGCGGTTTTTTTGGCTTACCCGTCGCTATAAGTTCAAGGGCATTGTCAATACCGATAACACGGGTACTACGCACTGTACCGCCAAAACCTGGGAAGATACCCAGTTGAGTTTCTGGTAGACCGATGATGGCTTTGTCGCTCATGACACGGTATTCACAAACCAAAGTCATCTCACAACCACCGCCAAGCGCCGCGCCATTGATGGCCGCTACTTTCGGGAAAGGCAGATCTTCAAAACGGTTAAAAGCGTCATTGATACCGACGACCCAGTCTTTAATCTCACTTTCTGGCTTCTTAAAAGAAGCTACAAATTCTGTAATGTCCGCACCAGCGATAAACACGCCTTTACTTGAAGTGACAATTAAGCCCTTAACGTCATCAGCTTTTTCTAAGGCACTAACCGCTTCGCCAAATTGCTTATTGGTCTCAGCATCAAACTTATTCACGCTCTCATTTTCGGCGTTGTATTGCATGTTGGCGATGCCATCCTCTAGCATTGTCACCGTAATGCGATTTCCTTGGTATACCATTTGAAACTCCTTGCTATATAACGAAAGCTACGTTTTAGAATTAAAAGAAAAGCTTTAACTCTAAAGTGCCTAGCCAGTTATTGTTAGTAAAACGAGTAATAACACCGCCAATATACTACCTTATAAAGTCAGTATAGATTGAGCAGTGAAGAGGTTTTTATTATCCAGCGTTCATATTTATATATTCACGTTCTATGCTCAATATTACCGCATTAGCACAAATAAATAGGACGCTTTATTTATATACTGTTGTTTCAGTTACTGATAGTTATACTGATACTGTTACTGTTACTTGAGTCAAAACCTTGAATCAGAATCGGTGTTGTATGAATTTTTCGCTTAGACAATCCGTACGAAAAGTCATTTTTTTAGCACCAAATCATTTTCACGCCAATTAGTGTAGGGGATTATGCCCCCGACTGTCACAAGCTAATACCATACTCGCAAGTCACTCTTAAATCAGCAGCAGCCCTTTACCTTGTTACTCAGGTACTTTAGGTGACTGCCTGCATACTCAATTTATAATCTGTAAATCAGCGACTTAAAGACGTCGGTTAGCCATCATCAATCTCTTAACGCTCCACCTTATCAAAACATATTCGGCCCCTAAGTTAAATCGCCAATACGTAACGAGGGCTTGTTACATTATTTCGTGCTGCGTTTAACAGGAAACTTCTGATTTTTAACATCAAGCTTTAAAAAATTGGCCATTAACGATACGGGCGGCATAAGCAACATAACCTATCATGCTACACTAACGATATTTTATTATTCACCTAATAGATGGTTGAGTTATGACTGTTTCCTCTACACCAAGCGTTATGCCTCTTAGCTTTATGTCTTTTGATAGCACCGAGCAGTTTCATCATGCTGTGCGCACGCAATTGGCGCAAGATATTGACGTATTATTTGCTTACGCTGAGCTGCCAAGCCCGCTGATTGATGCCTGCCGCTATGTCATGACTGGACAAGGTAAGTTGGTACGTCCCCTATTAGTAGCTAGTGCCTTTGCTAGTGTGAATGATTATCGTGGTGTTAAAGATAACGATAAAGGCAGCAATAAAGAGACGGATATAAACGATAATTTAGCGTCATTATTGGAGAATGACTCCGATTTTGATATGTATCGTCGTGCGGCGTTGGCGGTGGAGCTACTGCATACCTACTCGTTGGTGCATGATGATTTGCCGTGTATGGATGACGATGAGCTGCGTCGTGGGCAGCCAACCGCCCATATCGTCTTTGACGAATCGACCGCGCTGCTGGCAGGCGATGTACTGCAAACGTTAGCGTTTGAGGTATTAACGGCAGAGATGCCAACCTTTGCACCTTTTGATTCAGCTATCGCCAGCCAACTATTTGCCATCTTTGCGCCGCGAGCAAGGCGTATGGTCTCCGGTCAAATGCTGGATCTTAATGCCGAAGCCAGTAATAGCATCACGCAAGCCAATTTAGAAGCCATCCACCGTGATAAAACCGGTGCATTGATTGAGGCGGCGATGCTGATGGGTGGTATTTGTGCTGGTGCTACCGCTCCGCAGCGTATGGCGCTACAAGATTGCGCCCAGAATATCGGTCTTGCCTTTCAAGTACAGGACGATATCTTAGATGTCACCACTAGCACAGATGCGCTAGGCAAGCCTGCGGGCAGCGATGAAAAATTAGACAAATCTACCTATGTGAAATTAATGGGCGTTAATGAGGCGACTAACTACGCGCAATCGCTATTCAATGACGGACGCGCAGCAATCAGTCGTGAGCTTGGCGATAACCCAGACAGCGACGCGCTATTGGCACTGATTGAATGGCTATGGTCGCGGAAGAAATAATATAGTCGACGCAATGTAGAAACGATATAGCGTGACTGGGATGCTGGCTCTTAGAACATAGGTTTTGTAGCCCCTGTCGGCGTAGCGGCGTAGGCACAGCAAGCCAGAAAAATTTATACCAGTCACGCACCATAAACCATGTATATGTTTTATTTAATCAACAAAAATAGCAAAGAGTGGTCAACATGGACAGAACCCCTACTCCGCGTATTTACCTCGGCACTGGCGGTTACAGCGATACCGACTTATTGGGCACGCTGTATCCCACTGGCACCAAAAAGACGGATTTTTTACGCGAGTACGCCAAACAATACGGTGCGGTAGAAATCAATAGCAGCTTCTATGCGCCCATCGGACAAAAAGCCTTTGCAGGTATGGTCAATAAGGCCTATGTGCAAGCAGACAGTGAGTTGAAGTTCGCGGTTAAGCTGCATCAAGACTTTACTCATGCACGTAAAGGCACTGCCGAACACGCCCAAGCATTTCTCACCGCCCTCACGCCACTTATCGAAGCTGATTGTCTAGCGCCACTATTATTACAATTCCCACACGGCTTTGATCGTACCCGCGAGCATCGTCTCTATCTTGCCAATCTGGTCAGTTGGTTTAAAGATTATCCATTAGCGATTGAGTTTCGACACAATGCTTGGCACACACCGCAAGTGGTTGATAGCTTTATCGAGCAAGGTCTAATTTGGTGCAGCGTCGATTATCCTAAAGTCAGCGGTCTACCACCGTCACGGCTGATATTTACCGAGCGCACCGGCTATCTACGGATGCATGGTAACAATCTAAACTGGTGGGATGCCATGAGCGCGGCTGATCGCCATGATTATCGCTATAGCGAAGCTGAGATGCAGGATTGGGCACAAGCGATTGCCAATCAGCGTCAGCATTTTGATACGCTGTATATCTTCTTTCAAAATACCGTCAATGCGCATGCTTATTATAATATTGCGATGTTAAGGGAGGCGTTGACGGCGCATAAATTTAACGTTTTATAAACTCGCAAGTAAAATTTTTGTTGTGGGTTACGGCTTTATTCCAACAAATAGTCGTGCAAAAACACAATATTAAATAATGAAAAATAGATTACAAATTATTCGCGTAGAGTGATTTATCACTTTCAAAGATACTAATAAAAATTTAATTGATATTTGTTTGTCTGTCTCTCTGTTTAACTAGGCTTGAGTTCAGTTTTTTAACAACTTTAAGGCGATATCATGGTGGCTTATATAACAGTAGGTAGTACAACCACTCACGGCGGCAAAGTTATTACGGGTTCACTGCATACGACTCACAATGGCGTTCAAGTATCGCGTAAAGGCGATAAAGTTATTTGCAAGAAATGTAAAAAATTGACGACTATTCTTACAGGTGACCCCTCATTTACTGTTGATGGTGCGCCCATCGCTCGCGGTGGTGATGTCACCAGTTGCGGTGCTAAACTGATTGCAATTCAGCAGTCGTTCTGTGAGTCGGATTTTGAAGTTTTTGGAGTTGAGCAGCCAGCGCCAAGGTTCGAACAACCTGCCCCTTTACAGTTTCCTAAATCAGACACAGATAGTTTGCTAGTCTAAAAGCTTCTGACGAAGAAATTTATGAAGTCGAGATGTCTGATAAGAAGTTAGACGCTTGGCGCGAGGATGCTGTTGCAGAAGGTTTAGAAAATGGATTACTTGTCAAAAGCGTGTCTGGAAAACTGCTAGGTGTTGGCGAATATTATAGAGCAAATGGCAACTATAAAATGGCGTATCAACTAACTAAAACACCAGTAACTGATTATATTACAACAACGCCACTTGCTAGTGAGGCAGGAAAAATTGGCAAAATAGTGGATAAAACAGGTAAAATTCAGGATGGAATTAATATTATTTCTGAAATTGGACCTATTAAAGCTGATTTGGGTAAAATTGGTGTAGATGATTGGCTTGGTAGTGGAAATGAAGGTATAAAATTAAGTGAGCTCGACAAAATATATGAAAAAACATTCGTTAAGTTGTTTGGAAAAGATATGAAATATCCTAATAATATTTTAACGGAATCAGAATACATCAAGTTAGAGACATCTTATCAAAATAGTTTAAGTGCTGAACAGAAAAAAGCAGATGCTATCTATCATCCGTCTTCAGCTCATAAGAACATTGAAGCAATTGATGAAAAAGCTAGAAAAAGTATTGTTTCATTTGTTGAAGTAGGTGGTAAGTTGAATAATGACACTATACCAGTTGCCAACAGAGATGAAATTAATAAAGCAATCAAAAATGGTCAGGGCAAAGGGTTAGTTCAAGAGGTTGTCGAAAAAACTCAAGGATTGAAGCAACTGAAAGATTTCTATGATAACTGGTAATGAGACAATCAATTATGGGTGGTGTATCAAAAAGTATGCTGGAGTAATAAAAGAAGGGTGACAGCCGAAGCA
>NZ_RRYX01000089.1:0-12513 GCF_014861375.1 Psychrobacter sp. FME5
TTCTCTTTGTTGTGGTAAACAAGAGTGTAAGGCGTTGCTTATTTTTTTCAACTATTTCCCAATTCTATACAGCCCCTAGTAGTCAGCGCTAAATTACTGGGATCAACCAAAAATATGCGATTAACCTCTCCAATGGCCCAAAGATAAGCGCGGGCACTGATTAAGGCGATTAGTAAATAAAGAACGATTTGACCCCAGATGCTGGTCTTTAAATAGAGATAAACGATATTTTTAATCGATACCATAATGAGTATGATAAATAAAACAGCAGCGATTAACAGGACAAGACTATAAGACACATAAAGCGGCAAATCCAGCGCGAAACTTAATACCAAGGCACTACCAATAATGAGAAGTATGATAGAGAATTTGGCAAAAAGCCGCGTGGTTTGAATCAACCATTCTCTAACAGAGTCTATAGTAACCTTTGGGGTGCCCGCTGGTTGTTTCTCATCAGTACTCATGGATATGGTTTTCTCGTATATAAGCTGTCATGACGACTAAGGCAATATCTCAGGCTTAATATGGTCGTTCAAATCAATGGTGGCTATTTTCTCATCCCACTCTGGTTCAGTGGGATGCGGCAAGCCGTATAAAATATTGAGCGGCTTAGGATAAGTGGTCGTAAAAGTATCGATAAATCCTTTGGCAGTATGCCCACAAGGGACAATAATGACATTTGGCGCTTGGGTAAGTACTTGGTTGAGTCTGCGCGCAAAGTCTTTGAAAATATCAGTTTGCGCAAGAAGGGTTGGTGCATACTGCTCGGCATTTTTGATGTCTTGTGCTAGATGTTGTTTAATACCGACAATATTATTAACCTGTGCTTGCGCCTCATCGTCAAGATCACACGGATAAAAGGCGGGATTCATCGGTAAATGCGAACAGTTAAGGATGCCAAGCGGCTGATAGTGTAGCGCTTTTATATTACAGCCAACTGGCAATTGGGTATCAAAATCATGCACATAACCTTGAGACTTTAACAATTGGGTCAGCTCAAGTGCCGACTCGCCTGCAGCTGGATGTCCATGAATGTATTCATTGATATGCGGCGATTCCAAAACCATCAAGACTTTGAGATTGCTAGGTTCAACCATCAAGTCGCCAACGTTGTACTTGGAAAGAGGCATTAATATTCCTTCTATTTATTTTTTAAGGCTAAAAAAACACCATACCAAGCACGCGCTTAATATGGTGTTTGTTATTGCAACCACCGATTCAAAAAAGACTGGTGATTGCGTTTAAATAGTAAACTCAAGCGCTCTATCACCGTCTGCATCTTTGATACGCGTTGGCAAACCAATCTTATTCAACAGATTGATAAGTGGTTTGGCATCCAGCTCTTCGACGTTGACCATTTTACCTGTATCCCACTCACCCGTAGCGACTAGCATCGCCGCCGCAACGGGTGGCACGCCAGCGGTATAAGAGATACCTTGGCTACCCATGGCTTCATAAGCTTCTTTATGGTCGGAGATATTATAGATAAACACCTCGGTATCGACACCGTTGATTTTACCTTTAACCTTATCACCGATGCACGTATTGCCAGTATAATTTGGTGCAAGCGAGCTTGGATCTGGTAGCACTGCCTTGACGACTTTTAGCGGAATGACTTCTTGTCCTTCGGCAGTCAATACTGGTTGCTCTGACAGTAATCCTAAGCTTTGCAGTACGGTAAATACATTAATATAATGCTCACCAAAGCCCATCCAAAAACGGATATTAGGTACGTCTAGGTTTGCCGATAACGAATGAATTTCATCGTGACCGCTCAAATAGCTGTTTTGCACACCAACGACAGGCAAGTCATCGGTACGCTTGACTTCAAACATCTTATTCGACTGCCACTTGCTGTCTTGCCAAGAATAAACAGTCCCCGTGAATTCACGGAAATTAATCTCAGGATCAAAGTTGGTCGCGAAGTACTTACCATGGCTGCCAGCATTGATATCAATAATATCAATATCCGTCACTGAGCCTTTATCCATCATGTCATAGCCAAGACGCGCATAGGCGTTAACCATACCGGGGTCAAATCCTGCGCCTAAAATAGCAGTGATATTATTGTCGGCGCAGCGCTGTTTACGCTTCCACTCATAGTTGTCATACCATGGCGGTGTCTCACAAATCTTGCGTGGATCTTCGTGAATGGCGGTATCAATATAAGCGACGCCAGTCTCGATACAAGCTTCTAACACACTCATATTAAGGAAAGGTGAACCAACATTAATGATGATTTGGATACCAGTTTCTTTTATGAGTGCGATGAGTGCTGGAATATCGAGGGCATCGATTTGATGGGTATGCAAAGTAGCAGGCTGCTTAAAGCTGCCTTTTTCTACGACACTCTGAGCGATAGCCGTACATTTATCTTGCGTACGTGAGGCAATATGAATCTCACCAAGTACGTCGTTATGCATGGCACATTTATGCGCGACTACTTGAGCCACGCCGCCTGCACCAATGATCAATACGTCTTTTTTAGTTGGATTTTTATCTGATTTGGTTTGTTGTGTAGTCAATGCCACAATCCTCCTTTGTGTCCCTGTCGATACCATCGATAATGGCGAGTCAAAACAGAAACGAGTGAATGATGTACGTGAATTAAAAAGGAAGACCGAGGAAAACCCACGCACCCGCCGGGCAAAGCACCATTTGATTATTGGCTTTTGCCCGTGGCGATTATAACAATTTTCGCCACCTTTTCGGCAAAAATTAATGATAAAGAGAAATCCAACTTTATTTATCAAAAATTATCGTATTAATATTAAGACCAAAATTAAGACAAGCTTGCCTTATAATCCTGATAATCAAACTCACGCTGCACATCAACACTGCCATCAAGACGACGAATAACAATGGCTGGCATATTAACGCCATTAAACCAATTTTTCTTTACCATGGTATAACCAGCGGCATTGCCAAACGCAATCTTATCGCCTACTTTCAATTTATTTGGCAAAGCATATTCACCAAAGATATCACCCGCCAAACAAGAACGACCGTAAATAATGCTGTTGCCTGACATATCGGTTGTTTCATCAATATTCATAGGTAAGATATTAATCAATTCTTCATTAATAGCAGTAATGGGCGCAGATTCGCGATAAATCAGCAAATCGAGCATATGCGCTTCGATAGAAGCATCGACGACAGCGAGGTTTTTTTCGTTATGCATGGTATCTAATACAGTCGTTACCAACGTGCCAGCACCATGGATACTCGCCTCACCCGGCTCAAGATAAACTTGTACACCGTACTTTTCGCTGAAATCCTTTAATCTGTCAGCAAGCTTTTCTAATGGATAATCAGGGGCGATAAAATGGATACCACCGCCCAAGCTAACCCATTCAAGCTGTATTAATACATTACCAAATCTGGCTTCGATATCAGCTAAGCTCTCACTAAACGCCTCAAAGCTGTCATTTTCACAGTTATTATGAATCATCACCCCAGTAATATCATCAAGCACTGCTGTTATCTTATCTTTATCATGCTCACCAAGACGGCTAAAAGGACGGGCAGGATCAGCAATAATAAATGATGAATTACTGGTTTTAGGGTTTAAGCGTAGCCCTACTGGTAGGTTTTGCGCTTTAGCTTGGTCTTTAAAAGCATTTAATTGCGAAATAGAATTAAAGATAATCTTATCCGCATAACTGAGCACTTCAGGGATTTCATCGCTACTATACGCCACGCTATAAGCATGAGTTTCTTTTTTATTATCGCTATTTTTGCCTTTACCAAAAGTCTCATAGCCCAAACGCACTTCATTTAATGAAGATGAGGTCGTGCCATGCAGATAAGGCTGCATAACATCAAACACACCCCACGTGGCAAAGCATTTTAGCGCCAGCAATGCCCTAGCACCTGATAACTCACACAGTCGAGCGATAATCTGCATATTGGCCACAATCGCCGTCTCATCTAGTAAATAATAAGGCGTTGATGGCAGTTTTACATGGGTGGTTTGTACGGAGGTTTTTGTATTCATAAGAATCACCTAGTAGCTGAACATTGGCATCATGACAGAGATAAATATTTGCGCTATAGTAGACTAAATTTATTATAATTAGAATATCCTATGTCATTATCAACCGACTATTCCACCTCTAGTAACCAAGCCAATCTGTCTCAACTGGACCCAAATAATAATATTGATTTGACTCATCTCGATCCTGATGCACGTGCGGTGTTAGACTTTTGGTTTGATAAAGACAATGAGCAATATTGGTTTATCCAGAATGATGAATTTGATCAAAAAGTAAAGGATAAATTTGGCAAAACATGGCAAGCAGCCAAGCGAGGTGAGTGTGTCACGTGGCGAATGACAGAAGTAACAACGGATAACAATAGCTCAGTCACGGTACTGGCTGGACGATTGTCAGAAATCATCGTTTTGGATCAATTCTCGCGTAATCTATGCCGTGAGCAAGCCTGTGCTTTTGCGCAAGACGGTATGGCATTGGTATTGGCACAAGAGGCTATTGATCAACCGTATTTTGATACGCTGCCGATGGACTGGCGTAAGTTTATCATTATGCCATTCATGCATTCCGAATCAGCGATGATTCATCAGCGCTACCTACCGCTATTTGAGCAACTAAATGATGCGAATACTTTAGATTTTGAACATCGTCATAAAGACATTATCGAACAATTCGGACGCTACCCACATCGTAATGCTGCGTTAGATCGCGAGTCAACAGTTGAAGAAGAAGCGTTTTTGCAGCAGCCAAACTCGTCGTTTTAAACGCTGTTAACCATACTAGACACTTTTTATTTAGTAAATCATTAAATTTAAATGGCTAAAGAAAGTCCCGCTTACTCTTAAGAGCCGGCGGGATTTTCTATTTAAATGACAATATATATTTTGCTTAGGCTATTTCATAGAGGTATAGTTCTATTAGCTTTCAAGTGCTTTTCTAACGGGTGCAAAACTACGTCTGTGCGCTGCCAATACCCCATACGTCTCAATCGCTTCCATATGGGCGCGTGTTGGATAGCCTTTGTGTTTGGCGATACCATATTCAGGATGCTGAGCATCAAGCGCATACATGGTTTTGTCGCGGCTTACTTTTGCTAAGATACTCGCCGCTGCAATACTGGTATGGCGAGCATCGCCTTTTACCCAAGCTTGGCAGTCAATCGCTGACTCTTTTATTCCTAATTTAGCAAGGCGTGTATAGTCTAAATCAGGACAGCGATTACCATCGAATAACACCTCTACTTGCATAGGATAAGGTGCATCATCGGTGTCTGGTTTGATGCTCACAAAATGTTTAGCGGCCGCTTCTAGTAAGACTTCGGTACATAAACGCATACCGAGCATGGTTGCTTGCAAGATATTGACCTGATCGATGACTGCTGCTGGAATATCAACGACGACATAACCAATAGTATGCTGCTGAACCAAAGGATACAGAATGTCACGCTTTTTTTCACTCAGCTGTTTTGAGTCTGTCAATATAGCCAATGGCGTACCTTTGAGCGGCTCCGCCTCAATCAAGCCTGCCCAAGTGAGCGGCAGTATCGCAGCAGCGACATGAACGCTACCTAGTAATGGCCCACGCCCTGCTTCATCAACGCCAATCTGTAACTTATTAATAAAGACTTGGTTCGAGCTTGGCGCGCATTGATCAATTAAATCCGTCACATTTAGCTGACCACTCAAACCTATTGGAGCCGCCAAATTAATATACTGTCCTTTGATATCAATTTGTTCAATAACTTTTTCAATCTGTAATGTATGACTCTCTGTAGTACCTTGTTCTGTGTGCGGCATAATACTCATAACTTATAATGTCTTATTAATTTATTGCGAAGCTTGATTTGTGATCGGTTGTTTAGACAGATGGCTGTCTTGCATAAACCATTGCTCAATCACACTGTTAGCGGGATCGTGATTGCTTTGCTGCTGTAATAAGTGCTTGGTTTCAACGAGCGCCTTTAATTGCTCAGCATAGGCACGCGGTTGCAATAGGCGCATGACGGTGCGACAGATATTGTCGCCACTCGCCTGCTCTTGGATAAGCTCGGGTACAATCGCAGTGTTTGCCAAGATATTGGGTAAGCCAACATAAGGCACTTTGACCAGCCGTTTAGCAATTTGATATGTCAATTGATTCAACTGATAAATGACCACCATCGGACGTTCAAGCAACATCGCCTCAAGGGTCGCTGTACCCGATGCGAGCATCACCATATCTGATGCGGCCATCGCCTGCTGACTAAAGGCGGGTTGACTATCATCATAGACCACGACGATAGCCGCGCGCAGTTGTTCTGAACGTTTATCAATAACTTCTTGGACGATATATTGGTGGTTTTGATCAACGGTTGGAATGATAAAGCATAAATTCGGGTCTAATAAAATAAGCCTTTGAATCCCATCCAACATCAATGGCAATATAGCCGTTATTTCACCACGTCTAGACCCTGGCATCACACAAATAAGCTGGCTGACCTCATCGAAACGATCAATAAAAAACTGCTGCAAACCATCATTGTGCCAAACCAGCTCGCTACGGCGCTGGTTAATTGGCGTATCTAACAACGTCTGATCTATAGTTCGCAATAACGGATGACCGACACATATCGCTGGATGGTTGTAACGCTCATATACTGGTAGCTCAAACGGGAATAAACACAATACTAAATTGGTCGCCGCCTTAATATTGTGGATACGCGACTCGCGCCATGCCCAAATAGAAGGGCTGACATACTGCACACAAAATACGTCTTCAGGCTTTAGTTTTTTGGCAACTCGAAGATTAAAGTCAGGCGCATCAATGCCAATAAACCAATCAATATCTGCCGTTTTAAAAGCCGCCAACAGTTCACGGCGCGCTTTCAGTAGGTCAGGGAGCTGAGCAACCACTTCTACCAATCCCATCACTGCCAAACGTGACAACGGAAAAATACTTTGCAGCCCTTGCGCCTGCATTTTGGTACCGCCAACGCCAATCCAAATGATGTCATCACGTAGATTGTTCATCTGCTGCATAAAATCTGCACCCAAACTATCACCTGAGACTTCGCCTGCAACAATACCGATGACCAGTGGCGCCGCTGTCACGGCAGACACGTCATCATAAATATCGGGCTGTACCGTTACATCCGATGGTTGGTGAGGCGTAGCAGAATCTGTCATGACAAGCTCTCAATATTAAAGTAATACAAAAGTCAAAAATATAAATATTTTAAAATACAGAATCATTATAAAATATAGCACACGAAATCAGTGTTAGGGTGCCAACTCAAATGCACTATGGCATTATTTATAATGCTCGAATTAAGTGATTTATAGCGTCATCATACGTGACGCTGCTAAAAATAGCGAAATTAGCACATAAAATCCAGTGCTGACAATTAAAAATATGGATACATGAGTCAGTCTATTTGTCAAAATTTAGATTCAGTTCAGGTATAGAGAGCCACTTAATAGATTGTTTTTATGTTGGGTTATAAACCCTATAAGAATATGTCTAATCAACAACTATAACCAAGTTTTAGCCTCAACATTCCAGTTATCAGTCAATTAACTACGCGACTGCCCTTGTCAACCGGCACTTTTGTCAGCATAATGAATATCCCTATACATTAGCTAGACGATATATAATCATGACAACACCAGCTACTCATAATGCAGATATTGACGACGTGAATATTGAAAAGTTCATTCCTTTAATCACACCCGCTGAGCTAAAAACTGAGCTGCCTTTATCAAACGAAGCGTATAAAACCGTTCTCAAAGGTCGCAACACTATCCAAGATATCTTGGATGGTAAAGATAAGCGCCTATTTGTGGTTATTGGTCCTTGCTCTATTCACGATATTAAAGCCGCCCACGAATATGCCGATCGCTTAGCCATATTGGCAAAAGAGATCGAAGACAGCGTATTCGTAGTGATGCGCGTTTATTTTGAAAAACCACGGACGACCGTTGGTTGGAAGGGTATGATTAATGACCCTGATATGAATGACAGCTTTGATATCGAAAAAGGCCTACGTACAGCCCGTAAGTTACTGCTTGATTTAAACGCAAAAGGCCTGCCGTGCGCGACGGAAGCCCTTGACCCGAATACCCCGCAGTACATGCAGGATTTGATCAGCTGGTCGGCAATTGGCGCTCGTACCACTGAGAGCCAAACGCACCGTGAGATGAGCTCAGGCTTATCATGCCCCGTTGGTTTTAAAAATGGTACGGATGGCGGCATGACCGTCGCTGTCAACGCTATGCAAGCGGTCAAAGCCGGTCATAGCTTTTTAGGCTTATCATCAGACGGCAAAGTATCAATCATCAAATCTAAAGGCAATCCATACGCGCACGTCGTTCTTCGTGGCGGTAACGGCAAGCCTAACTATGATGAAACAGCCGTTGCTCAAGTAGAAGACGCGCTGGCTAAAGGTAAAACCAGTAGCAAGATTATGATTGACTCAAGCCATGCCAATTCAGGTAAAGACCCTTACTTGCAACCAATGGTCATCAAAAACGTCGCAGAGCAAATTCAAAATGGCAATAAATCTATCATTGGTATGATGATTGAGAGTCATCTAAAAGGCGGCAACCAAAAGCTCACTGAAGACTTGAGCCAGCTTGAATACGGTAAATCTATCACTGATGGTTGCTTAGACTGGGATAGTACCGTCGAAGCATTGCACAACCTGCGTGACATGGTCAAAGACGTATTGCCTAACCGCTAATAGCCGTCATTAATAACCATAAAAACCCCGTCTGACATTTAATGTCAGACGGGGTTTTTTGTACTCTATCACTTATAAAATGGTTTATGTAAACCTACTCATTCGCTGCTGCCAATACACTGCTTAGGCTCTCATGCACATGCTTAGAGGAAACCTGCTGCTGTACATCAAGCAGTTGCTCATGTGCCATTTGACGACGTGGCTCAGCCAAGGTATTCCAACGCGCCAGCACTTGCAATAGGCGCGAGGCTATCATAGGGTTTAAGTCATCTAACTTTTTAATCACAGCGGTATAGATATCCAAGCCTTCTTGCGTCCATAATACCGTTGGCTGCGAGGTAAAGGCACTAATCACTGAGCGCACACGGTTGGGCGTATTCCAATCAAAATCTTTATGCGCCAATAGTGACTTGATAATCTCAGGGCTGACGTTATCGGCAGACGCTTGCACACTGAACCACAAATCAATGACCAAATCATCGTCTTGAAAGCGTTTATAAAAATCGTCCAAATAATCATCGGCATTTGCTACTTGATGATTAATTATCGCCTGTAACGCACCGAAGCGCTCCGTCATACAGCTGGCATTGTCATACTGCTGCTGCGCCCACTCGCCAGCACCTTCAACATTGGCAGTCAATGCCATATCGAGCACCACATTACGTAGCGCGCGTTTGCCGCGAGCTTCAGCGCTGTCATCATAAGCTTGCAGAGGTAGCTGTTGATATAGCGCTGCCCACTGCTCTTTTAGCGCCTCTGCCAACTGCTGATATAAACCATCTCGTTGCGTTTTGACCAGCTCTGGATCGTAATCCTTATGAATAGCAGCGGCCAACTCTTGCGCTGACGGGATATCGAGCAAGCGCGCAGCCAACATCGCATCGTCGGCAGCTAAATCAGGCAACGTCTGTGCCACTGCTTGTAGGTAAACTTCAGGATTACTTTTTGAGCCTTGAGATTGCAGTAAAATACGATTGACTAGCATTTGGGTCACTTGCCAACGATTGAAACCATTGGTCTCATACTTAAGCAAAAATGCCAAATCCTTGTCTTGATAATCATAATTCAGCTGTACTGGCGCACTAAAGTCACGTAGCAAAGACACGATAGGTTCACTAGTCACATCTTCAAAAATGAAGGTCTGCTCTGCTTGGTCTAACAGGAGCATACGCTCAGCGATGATTTCGCCACTTTCTTGATCAAATAATGCCGTTGACACTGGAATTGGCAAGGGTTTTGGCGCATCAAAACCGCTGACATGACGAGTTTGCTGACTCAAGGTGATGGTTAATGTCTGAGCCTCACTGTCATAGTCTTGATGGCCTGATACAACGGGCGTGCCTGGCTGACGATACCAATCAATAAAGTCCTCGATTTTGTCATTGGTGATACTGAGCGCCGATAAGAAGTCTTCAACCGTCACTGCTTGTCCATCATAGCGACGAAAATACTCATCGGTGCCTTTACGGAAATCTTCTGCACCCAAAGTATTAGCAAGCATACGGACGACTTCAGCGCCTTTTTCATAAACGGTCGTGGTATAAAAGTTATTAATTTCAATGAAACTTTCAGGGCGTACTGGATGCGCCAATGGTCCTGCGTCCTCTGCGAATTGATAGGCACGTAGATTGGCGACATCATCGATACGCTGTACCGCGCTTGACTGCTGGTCCGCTGAAAACGATTGGTCACGATAGACGGTAAGACCTTCTTTTAAACACAGCTGGAACCAATCACGGCAAGTGATGCGGTTACCTGTCCAGTTATGAAAATACTCATGAGCGATAATAGATTTCACACTAAAACTACGACTATCGGTCGTGGTCTCAGGGCTTGATAGCACACAAGCGGTATTAAAAATATTCAGCCCTTTGTTTTCCATCGCGCCCATATTGAATTGACTGACGGCGACGATCATATAACGATCTAAGTCATAGGCACGGCCATAATTAACCTCGTCCCATTTCATCGAATCTTTGAGCGCTTGCATAGCAACAGCGCATTTATCGATATCGGCAGACTTGGCATATACTTCGAGCAACACCTCTCGACCTTCGCTGGTGGTATAGCTATCCGTTAGCACATCTAAGTCTGCAACCACGCAGGCAAACAGGTAACTTGGTTTATTGGTTGGATCGTGCCAAATCGCATAATGACGGTCTGGTGCCTCTGCAACCTCACCCGCTTCGATTAGATTACCATTGGCCAATAGCGTTGGATAACGCTTATCCGCCTCAAGACGCGTGGTAAATATCGCGAGCACATCAGGACGGTCTGGATAAAAGGTGATTTTACGAAAGCCTTCTGGCTCGCACTGAGTGACAAACATCGTCTCGTCACCACTACCCGCCATATAAAAACCTTCAAGCGCGGTATTGGTCTGCGGACAGATACGCACTTGAAGCGCTAATGTCACCTCATCAGGCGCATCAGTAATCGTCAACTTACCTGCAGTTTGCTGATAACGCTCAGGTGTCAGTTGCTCGCCATTCATTGTAACGGCAAGCAGCTCTAGCTCTTCACCGAACAAAACAATATCACCCGCAGTTTGGCGTACCATTTTTAGGGTACTGTCTACCTGCGCATGATCCTCGAACAGTTTAATATCTAAATCAACGGTTTCCACATCGAAGCTTGGCGGTTGATAGTCTTTTAAGTTAATTTTACTCGGATTATGCGCTGGCACATCAGGCATTTCAGGATTGACAATTTGCGCAGCGGTTTCAGCGGTAGACATATAAATTCCTATTATTATTGATGATATAAATGTGCGGGTACTCAATCTTGCTGAGCTTACAGCTACATTGACCTAAACTGTCAAATTTCAAGTGTGAACCCCAAGATTATTATGTTGGTAGCTCATAAATGATACCAATATATTAATGATTAATATGATTTAATATAGTGGATTCAGTTTAAAACCGATACGAGTGCTACCAACGTATCGCTTTTATTTAAAACTGCCTATATACAACGATAAATCACTACCAAATTGGCTCAATACTAATGATTGAACCATCCCTAAAAACTCGAACTAGCAGCGTTGATAGTATGCTATATATCTATATGTAATTTCTCGAATTACTTACAGTAATACTACTTACATAAAGTAACATTTAGTATATTATAGATAGCAATTGCCTAAGTTTTACCGTAAGCAGTTTAAAACAACAAAGTTAATTAATTAAAATTTTAGGAGCTTATTATGTCAATCAATTTTTCTAAGATCGCAGCCTTAGCCGTACTATCTAGTGCTGTTGCCCTAACCACAGGTTGTGCCACCAAACGTACGACTTCTGAGGTCGTGGTTGCCCCACTAGGTATCCCATCTGGGCAAGCAGGCTACACTGGTGCGGTTGTCGTCGACAACTCAAATACAGTGATTACTGGCGCTGAAAATCTACAAGCGGTGGTATACTTTGCTTTTGACAGCAGTGAAATCACCTCACAAGCCGCCAGTGTTCTTAACCAACACGCCGCATTGCTAAGCTCAAACCCATCAGCGAGTGTGGTCATCGCTGGTCACACAGATGAGCGCGGTAGCCGTGAATACAACATCGCACTAGGTGAGCGCCGTGCCCAAGCAGCACGTAACTATCTTGCTACGCAAGGTGTTGCGGTAAATAACATTCGTGTTATCAGCTATGGCGAAGAACGTCCTGTTGCTGCTGGTACGACTGAAGACGCCTATGCACAAAACCGCCGTGCTGAGTTGTCTTACTAATCTCACCGATAGCGGTTCACTTCTATTAGGGCGTGTTGAACATTGGCGACAAATTGATGGCAAAAAAAATAGCGAACGGT
>NZ_RRYX01000008.1:0-55776 GCF_014861375.1 Psychrobacter sp. FME5
CTGCAAAAAAACTATACCCGCAGTATCGTAGCGTTTTTAAAGTATTTTAACTATAGTTGATAAAGCACAATATTTGAAGTTAACGTAATTGGCTGTCTTTACTACCGCGACGATTAAACAGCTCAGCGGCCTTCGCTTCTTGCTCCAGCTCATTTTGACAGCCGATACAATGTTGAACCCCTGGCACAGCGACCCGCCGTGCTTCTGGTATCGGCTCGCCGCATTCATCACAAAACTCTGCGCTAACGCCTGTCGGCAACGCACGTCGTGCGCGTTCTAGCGCATCATTAACGGTCGCATCCATTTGCTCATGCTCCGCCCCATCTCTTGACCAGCCACCTGCCATAACTTTATCCTATTTATTATTAACTATAATTAGACCCTATAAAAGTCTTTAATAACAAATAGATGGGGTTATATCCCACTATTTTCAATGTGGCAGTAGTTATAAATTGACAACTAGTCCTTGGGTTGTAACGCCACCACTTGCCCGCGCACCCCTATACTTTCATCACTCATTAAACAAACATAACCTCCCATGATATCCTCTGGGGTTTTAAGAGACATTGGGTTTTCACCTGGAAAAGCATGGGCGCGCATATTAGTACGCGTACCACCAGGATTGATACAGTTAAAACGCAAATTGGTGGTATTTTGTGTCTCTTGGGTGAAGATATCGCTCATACCTTCAACCGCCTGCTTAGAAAGCGCATAGGCACCCCAAAATGCGCGAGGATGGGTACCGACGGTGCTAGAAGTAAAGACAATAGAACCATTGTCAGCGTCTTTAAGCAAAGGTAGTAGTGCTTGGGTGAGCATAAAAGTCGCAGTAAAGTTGACTTTCATCACTTGGGAAAAAGTATCAACATCGTACATCTCAAGTGGGGTCAGTTGCCCGAGCATCCCTGCATTATGCAAAATACCATCCAGCTGACCGACTTCCTTATTAATTAGTCCCTCTAGCTGCTGCATTTCGGCATAGGTTGCGCCTTCTAAGTTCATCGGTAGCATGGCTGGTTGCTTGCCACCAAAGCTCTCAATCTCATCGTAGACATACTCAAGCTTGCTGCTGGTACGCCCTAATAGCAGAACCGTAGCGCCATAACGCGCGTAGGTCAATGCTGCAATGCGGCCAATACCATCACCAGCGCCTGTCACCAAAATAGTCTTACCATCTAGGCAATTATCGGCTGGCACAAAACTGCGTATATCCTCGTGACTTAAAGCTTGTGTCGAGTGTTGCGCGGGTTGTTGTTTAGAATTTTCACTCATGGTATCGCTCACTACTTATCGTTTAATAATTGAGAGGCTAAATAGGTATCTTGCTACGTTAAAATAAAAATTGGTCAAAAATTAGATTTATAAATAATCAAATTTACCAGACTTTAGCAGCAGTTTACTCAATTGCTTGGGTGTATCGGTAATATAATCCGCACCCCATTTCTTGAGATTTTTCTGATCTTCCGGTGGAATATAGCCATATGCTGCCAAAATCGTTGGCATACCAGCCGCGTTGCCAGCTTCGATATCACGGATATGGTCGCCGACATAAATCACGCTTTCAGCTGCACCGCGAGGTATTTCTAGCTTCTCTAGGGCCATATACATTGGCTCTGGATCAGGTTTGGGGCGCGACACATCATCAGGGCAAACCAAAACGGCACAGCGCTCATCTAGTTGCATCTTTTCTAATAATTGTTCTGCTAGATAGCGTGGTTTATTGGTCACAATGCCCCATGGCACGTTTTTTTCCTCAAGCGCGCTTAGGACTTCTTCAAGCTCGCTAAATACACAGCTGTCGACACAAATCTCGGCTTCGTAGTCATCCAAAAACTGCTGACGAAAATCAAGCAAGCCTTCTTCGCTGACCTCCATTTGATCGTTGTGTCGTAGCATCAATTGCACCATTGCTGATGCACCGGCAGAGACTTGCTCGCGAATTTCTGCTTCAGGCGGTGCTTGCCAATTATTTTCGCGGCTCATATTACCAATAATACGGACAAAGTCGGCAGCAGTATCGATTAGTGTCCCATCAAGGTCAAATAAAACTGCTTTTACAAACTGACTCATAATGAATGCTCTTAAGATTGAGGTGAGTGACAATAGTATAAATATAACCGCGTACGGTTTGAGTTTTAGCCCATTGGCTTGTGGACTGCCGTCATATAGTTGACATCGACGTTTTGTGCCAGCCAATAGCGTTTGGTGATAGGGTTATAATGCAACCCAATAATGTCTTGACGCGTAAACCCAGCATCGGCTGCCATTTTGTCTAGTTCGGCTGGAGTAATGAACTTGGCGTAGTCGTGGGTGCCACGATCAAGCAAGCGTAATACATACTCCGCCCCAACGATAGCAAATAAGTAGGATTTGGGGTTGCGGTTAATCGTCGATAGCACACATACCCCGCCTGGCGCTAATAGCTCAAAACAAGCTTGCACAATCGAGCTTGGGTCAGGGACATGCTCCAGCATCTCCATGCAGGTCACCACATCAAATTGACCGGCATGGGTTTTTGCTAGCTCTTCCACTGGAATGTGCTGATAGCGCAAGGTATCATTCAAGCCGCTTTGTTCGGCATGCAGCGCAGCAGCTTTTAGATTTTCAGTGCCCAAGTCAACCCCAGTCACATCAGCACCGCGACGTGCCATAGACTCCGATAATATACCGCCACCGCAACCGACATCGATCACCTTCTTGCCAGCCAGTCCTGTCTCAGCTGTTTTGTGCGCATCATTACCATCATCGCTCTGATAGCCACGCTTGACGTTTTCTTCTATCCAATTTAAACGTAGCGGATTGATTTCATGCAAAGTCGCAAATGCGCCCGTCGTACTCCACCATTCACTCGCCAGTTTATTGAACTTTTCAACTTCGCTGGGATCCACATTGATATTGGCAGACTTAGTATTATCGAGATTACTGCTGAGTTGTTCATTCTCAGAAGGTGGAGAAGATAAAGTTGAGCTCATCGCATTTTTCCTTTATTGTCATTATAGTTTTTGTCGTATACAGGGTACGATTATGCTTTTAATGTTAGCATGATAGCAGCGGTTTTGTCGTGAGTACATCGTCACCGATTGTGAACTGGTTTGCCAATAGCCGATCGTTGTTAACCTCTTAAACTTTAACGATCATAAGCTCAAATATGACAAGCGAAAGGATACGTAAGCTCCCTTTACTAATAACTCACCGCTTTACCATGGTTCTTTAAGAATCGGGTTCACAACTACGTGTGCTTTACGTTATTATAGTCGTTATTGTATGATAGGTCGATGTAAGCGGCGTATGGTCGTTTAGTCATTCTAAAACTTATAAGAACACCTCTGAAATTCGATACCTCAAGGATAAAGTATGAAACGTGTCATCACACTGACTGGTCTGGCCATGGCTATTGGGTTTGCCTCTATGGGCGCACAAGCTGCCGATTATGTCGCTGGAAAAGATTACCGCGTGCTGGACAATCCAGAAAAGATCAGCGGTGATGCTATCATTGTTCGTGAGTTTTTCTGGTATGGCTGCCCACATTGCTACACCCTCAATCCGCATATGGAAAAATGGGCAAAAAGTAAAAGCAAAGATGTGGCATTTTTCAAAACCCCAGCAGCGCTAAACCCTGTTTGGGAAGCCAGTGCCCGTGGTTTTTATGCCGCGCAGTTGCTCGGATTTGAAAACAAAACCCATGACGCGCTATTTGAAGCGATTCACAAAGACGGCAAAAAAATCTTTGACCAATCATCATTAAGTAAATGGTATGCGTCAAAAGGGGTTAATGAGAAGAAATTTAATAGCCTTTATAACTCATTCGCCGTCGGCACAAAAATTGGCCGCTCACAAGCGGGTGCTAAACGCTATCAGCTCTCTGGTGTGCCCGCAGTAGTGGTACAGGGCAAATACGTGGTGACTGGCGAAAGCGCCACTGTGCCTAAAGTTGTTGATTACTTGGTGGATAAGGTCCGTACTGAGAAAAAATAATACCAAACTCAAAAAAATAAAATACATAAGCTGGACACATAAAAAAGCCAATCCATAAATGATTGGCTTTTTTGCAGCTTAGTATTCTACTTTTAGCACTTTATACCTATCTATAGTCAGTGAAACGTAAAATCGATAAATCACGTACTACAGGTACCGTAGCGTTTTTAAAGTATTTTAACTATCTATATATCTATCAACTGAACCAAATGTCCATCGACTGAACCAAGCTCACTTAACTGTGTATTTTTTCTCACTGTTTTTTTAACTGCGACAAAATAGCCACTTCACGAATATAGCTTGCCAAATCTTCTTTTGATTCTGCCATCAGCTCATCATCGTTCATATGCTTAGCATACTCAATCCAGAGCAATAATTGATACATACTATTGTGTTCAGAGGCTTTGTATTGCTTGACGAACTGTTTCAGCGTGCCTTCGTCATTGATATTTAAACGCTCATACCAGCTTTCTATTTTAGAGACTTGCTCTTTGGGAAAAAATGCATCGAACAATGCTTTTACCAACTCGTGGCGATTCTCTTCGCTGATGAGTTTACCGACGCGCTTGGTCTGTCGATTACGGGCATTGGCGCTGGTGATATCAGCCAGTGCCATCAGTTCTGCCATAAAGTAATCGCTGGCTGGCAAAGACTTTAGCTGTTTTTTCGATAAGCTGGCAAGCGGTATCGACAACTGCTGTAAGCGCTCATGGGCTTTTTTGAGCTCTGTGCGCGAAACGCGCATATCCTGTTCTGACCAATCAATCATAAAAGCTCTCTGAGAATAAGGGTAATAAAATAGACACTATTTGGGCGATAACGATGATAATAATAATGACGTCAAGGTAATAATGACTTAACGATTACCAACGGCCTTTTTCGCGGTGTTTAGCCACAACCGTCAAGGCTTCTGGCAAATGTTCAGTGAGATGACGTTGTAACTTTTCAGTGATAAAAACCGAACGATGCTTACCACCTGTACAGCCGATAGCAACGGTTACGGTATGGCGATTATTATGCAAAAAGTCTGGCAACCACCGCGTCAAAAACTTGGCGATATCATCACTCATCTCGCTCACTTCAGGATAATCTGCAAAAAATGCCTCGACTTCGCTATCTAATCCTGTGGCGCTGCGCAAAGCGGCATTCCAATGCGGATTGGGTAAAATTCTAACGTCAAAGACAAAATCGGCGTCAATAGGGCTGCCATACTTGAAGCCAAAAGATAACAGGTTAATCACAATCTTATTATCTGCCCCGACTTGATCGCGTAGGCGTTCTTTTAGCTGATGAATATTGAGCTTGCTAGTATCGATAGTAACGTCAGCGCAACGGGCTATCGGCTCTAATAATTCAATTTCTCTCTTTATCGCCGCTGGTAAATTATATTTGGTGTTTTCAATACCATCAGCATCTTGCGCCATTAACGGATGGACACGACGCGTAGCGTTGAAGCGCGCGACTAAGATTTCCTCTTGCGCAGTGACATAAATGACCTGCACCTTTAATTCGCCATAGACCTGATGCAACTCTTTTTGAATCGCAGCAAAGTTGGAGAGGTCGGCGCGCGGTGAGCGAATATCAACGCCCAACGCCACGCGTTTGATACTACTCTCGTGGATCAACTTATGCGCCGCTTCCGGGACTAGCGATAAGGGCAAATTATCAATGGAGTAGTAACCTAAGTCCTCTAAAGTATTGAGTACAGAAGTCTTACCCGAGCCTGAACGTCCGGAGACAATGAGCACGCTCAGCTTGTCATCGCTCGGTGATGGCGTCTGAGGATTTACAGTGTCACTATCTACTACCATACTATTACCTTGATCCATTACCCGATTGATTGATAGGCTTGCCATACCCTAAACGACTAAAATCTTAAACGGTCTTTATATCTATAGTACGCTATTTATTCGAAACTGATTATGCTATTTAACAATGACCAATTGATTATCTAATAATCGCGCTTTGCCCAGTTTTGCCGCTATTAAAACGATTAACGCTTGTGTTTTATCTGCTAAACGAGGGCCGTCAAAACTAATAGGCTGCAGGTCAGTGGTCTTAACCTCTAAATAATCCATCTCAAATCCAACATCAACAATACGCTGACGAGCGTGCGTTACTAGTGACTGAAATACTAACTCAGTAAGGTTTTCTTCTTTTAGTTTCTGCGCTAACTGCTGGGCTAAATCTTGTAAGACTTGATGCAATACTGGCGCGACTTGTCGTTCAGCTACTGTCAAATACTGATTGCGCGATGACAGCGCTAACCCATCAGCAGCACGAACGATGGGCGCGCCAATAATTTCAATGGGATAACTTAAGTCACGTACCAATTGCTTGATAATCGCTAATTGCTGATAATCTTTTTGGCCAAATATTGCCACATCTGGTTGTACAATATTAAATAGCTTAGAGACGACAATACCAACACCATCAAAGTGACCAGGTCGCGATTGACCACATAACTGAGTAGTAATCGCACCAGCAAGAACCAATGTCGGCGGCGGTAGTACGGGGTACATCTCATCAATACTGGGCACAAACACATGGTCTGCGCCAACCGTCGCTAGTTTAGCCACATCCTCATCCAGCGTACGAGGATAACTGTCAAAATCCTCTCCCTCGCCAAACTGAGTAGGATTGACAAAGATGCTCACTACCACCACATCCGCATGCTGTTTGGCAATTTTGACCAGTTCAAGATGACCATCATGCAGGTTGCCCATCGTTGGCACTAACGCGATACGTTGTTGACCACGATAAGGCTTTAATACGTCGCGCAGTGCTGAGATATGGTGATGAATAATTGGCATTATTGACATTTCTTCTACTGATAATCGTAAAATATATCGACGGAACGGGGTGAGCTACATGCAATGAAAGAAACTGATTAACTAGCTAAATTGATGTTGTTCGCTTGGGAAGCTACCTTCGCGTACTGACTGCTGATAGAGTGCAAAGGCGCCTTCGACACTATGTGCCTGGTTACGCTCATCGGTCAAAAAGTCATGTACAAAACGTGGGACACGGCCGTGAGCCATACCTAGCATGTCATGCATCACCAAAACCTGACCGTCGGTATCTGCGCCAGCACCAATACCGATGACTGGCACTGCAACAGCCTCGGTTATCGCTTTAGCAAGTTCAGCAGGTACGCACTCTAGTACTAACAGCGCCGCACCAGCAGCGACGACGGCTTTGGCATCAGTAAGTAGCTTGTCAGCAGCAGCATCGCCGCGACCTTGGATTTTATAACCGCCAAACACATTGACCGATTGCGGGGTCAAGCCTAAATGCACACAAGTTGGCGTGCCCGATTGCGCTAACGTTGTGACCAAATCACCAAGCTCGCTACCGCCTTCAATCTTGATCACATGGGCACCAGCCTGCATCAACTTGCGGCTATTCGTCACCGCTTCTGGCAGCGTCACATAGCTCATAAATGGCAAGTCCGCTAGAATGAGCGCCTGCTTATTACTACGGGCGATATTGGCAGTATGATAAGCCATATCATCAACGGTCACTGGCAATGTTGAGTCATGGCCTTGTACCACCATACCCAAACTATCTCCAATCAAAATAGTATCAATTTGCGCTTTTTCCATCATGCGTGCGAACATCGCGTCGTAGCACGTCAAGCAAGTAAATTTGGTACCGTCTTTTTTGAATTGTTTTAAAGTAGATAATGTCGTCATATGTCCCTCAATGAATCTGCAATACTTTTTATCTGTCTTCACCCATCATTCTACTGCTGGTTAAAAACTTCATCAATCATTCGATAATAAGGTTAAGCCTGACCAGTCTGCGCTTTGTGGATATTCCTCTATTGGTTTATCGGCAATCACTACTGTTGGAGCAAGCTCGCGCAGCGGTACCAAGACAAAATTACGCTTAGCCAATCCTGCATGCGGAATGGTTAGTTGCGGCTCAGTAATCTGCACTTCACCGTATAATAAAATATCGACATCGAGGCTACGCTCACCCCAATGTCGTAAACGTGCCCGCATAGCCTGTTTTTCTAACTGCTGGCAAAAGGCGAGCAACTCCGAAGGCGGCAATGTCGTCTCAAAACCAGCGACTGCATTGACAAAGTCTGGCTGATCTTGTGGTCCCATAGGCGCCGAGGCATAAAATGAAGACACAGTAACCTCACGTATGTCCTCGTGTTCGCGCATAGTTGCAATTGCTTGCTGCAAATGCTCAACAGGTGAACCAAGCTCATTCGCTAGATTGCTACCCAAACCCACATAGCAGGTTATCCAATTAACGTTGTCCGCATTGTTATCGATATTAAACATTATCGGTACTGGGCTGACGGCGGCGACGCTTCGATGGTACAGGGCCTTTATTGTCGCTTATATGCTTACTTGTAGTGTCATTTACTTTGCGTGCAGCAGGCTGTTTTTTAGCCGCTTGACTAGTTTTATTCGGCTTAGCGTCCGTTACTTTAGCTGATTTATTAGCTTTAGTATCCGTTTTATCAGTAGACTGTGCACTAGATTTGGGGGCTTTTTTTGCATACTTAGCAGCAGGTTTAGATGCGCGCTTAGCTTCTTGTATCTCTACTTGTGCCTCTACGCTATCTGCATTATTCGTGCTAGCTACAGTAGGCTGACGACGGCGACGCTTATACGGAACCGGCTCGTTATTCATACTGACTAACGCAGGTGATCTTGCTATAGAACGAGTAGAAGTTGCTGTCGAAGATGAAGGTTTAGCCTCAGTTTGTTTAGCACTAGACGGCTTAGCTTTAGACGACTGCACACGACTTGATTGCTCAGTTTTCTTGTCAGATTTTGGCTGTATGTCTTCAGTCGAGGTATGCTTAGGGGCTGGTTTTTTCTGCACAGACTCTTTACTGTGCTTAGGGCTTTCATCATCTGTCAATTGCTTTTGGAAGGGCGGCACGACTTTTTCGTGTTCGATGACAAACAATGGCGCAGGCTTAGAGTGATGGCGCTTATTTGCCGCTTGGTGACTGTTATTGGCAAGCGATAATTGCTGTAACTGTGCAAGCTCATGGCTGTCTTGTGTTGCTTGCTGCGACTCATTATCCTTATTAGCACTATTGTTATTGGCACTACCCTGATTTTTATTGCTACCAGACTGCTGAGCAGGGGCCGACTGACTCGCCGCTCGGCGACGGCGTGATGGAATATTTGACGAATCATTTACCATAGTTTGGCTATTCGTACCCTTCTCAACATTATCATTGGCTTTATTTTGCTTAGCAGTATTTTGATGAGAAGTTGAATCATCCGCCGTGCTTGTCTCTGGCTTTTGGCGATTACGTCCACGACCACGTTGCGCTTGTTGTCCTTTTTTATAGGCACCGCGACGAATATTTTCATCAAACTCATCGATGGCTTGCTCTTGATCTTGCTCAGATAAGGTTTGGTAGGTCTGCCACCAGTCGCCCATGCCATTGGTCGACTCTGATAGCGGATGCTCGGCATCACCGCATTGCTCACGCAATAATAAAAAGTCAAAACCTGCACGGAAACGTGGGTGCTCAGAAAGCTGAACGATTTGCTTACTACGCGGGGCGGCCAATTTTGGCTGCAATATCCAAATATCACGGATAAACTGCTCGGCAAATTTTGGAATTGCGGTCTTGATACGCTGACGGTCGATAACTTTACTAGCAGCATGCATTTGCGCTTCAGCAAATGGCATGTTACGTTTTTTGGCTTTTGCCAATTGATGCAGATAATTTTCCCACAGCAATGCAGCGTAAAAGAACGCAGGGTTGATACTTTTGCCAGCCGCAATACGTTTGTCGGTATTGATAGCCACTTGAGTGACCAGTGCACTTGGCTCAGACGGCGGGTAGATAATTAAGCTATCAATCGCGCCCGACTCAAACAATAGTGGCAATAGTGGCACCAAATAACCGCCCGTGAACATCTTTTGTGTCTCATCATAGAGACGATGCGGTGATATTTGCTCGAGTAGCGCCCAGTTACCATCATGAAACTGCTGAGACAACTCTTCATCAAACTCAAAGCCTAATTTGGCTTTGAAACGTAAGGCACGCAATAATCGTACCGGATCTTCTTCGATACGTACCGGCGCATGGCCCAATAGGCGAATGATTTTATTATCGATGTCTTCAAGCGCACCGCAAAAATCATGAACCACGCCTTTTAATGGCTGATAATAAAGCGCATTGATAGAGAAATCACGACGAGAGAAGTCTTGTTTGATATCACCCCAAACATTGTCACGTAGGATCATGCCGTCTTGATTGGTGGTGCCACTGCTGGTTGGTGGACCACGAAAGGTAGCAACTTCAATGAGCTCACGCCCTGAGTAGACATGCGCCAATTGGAAGCGCCGACCGATAATACGGCAGCGCTTACCAAAGACGTCTTTTATCTCATGCGGCTTGGCATCAGTAACGGCATCAAAGTCTTTTGGGCGCAGACCCAACAAGGTATCGCGCACGCCACCACCGACGATATAGGCATCAAACCCAGCTCGGGTTAATGTGGCAATCACTTCAGTAATGGAATTGGGTAATTCAGATTTATTCAGTTCTAACTGCTTGGCGGCACGCTCGGCCATGCATCTACTCCTCGCCGGTATTCTTTAACCACCTCTGACGAACACAGCGTTTATCAGGCGGATGTATCTGCTAGTTTAACAAATTTTACGCTTGCTGGGTGTGTAATGACCGTTACTTACGTGCTATTTTGTCAATATTGGGATTAATTAATGCAAAATACGCTTATTAGTCTTGCACGCTTAAACGCTGGCGATTTTTCTCAACGGTTTTTGTACCGATGCCTTTTACCTTAGTTAATTCATCAACCGTTTTAAAACCACCAAACATCTCACGATACAAGATAATCGCCTGCGCCTTGCTGCTGCCAATACCATGTAGCGAGACCAGTTGCGCTTCCGTCGCCCGATTGATATTAACACTTGCTTGCGTATACGCTTGATTCTGCGCCGTTTCTTGCGCCAATAGATACTCATACGCCATTTGCGGACTATCAAAACAAGGCGCCGCGCTAGCATAATTGAAGGTCGTAATAGTCAATCCTAGACAACAAGCTAGGCCAAGAGTAGCCTTCTTTATTAAGCTGGTTAACGTGGTTAAGCTGGCAAAAGCGGCTTTATGATGAGCGTTCATGCTGTTTCGCCGCTTCCCATAACGCATCCATTTCGGTTATATCACTATCCTCTAAATACTTGCCAGCAGCGGCTAGCTGTTCTTCAATATAGCCAAAACGCGATTTAAACTTATGCACACAAGTCAGAGTTGCGGTTTCCGCATCCAGATTAAGCTTACGTGCGACATTGACTAAGGCAAACATACAATCGCCTAACTCCTTCTCAATATCGCTAATATTAGCTTTAACCTCCGCTTTGGATTTATCGGTCAGCTCCACCTTTAATTCATCGATTTCTTCTTCTAACTTCTCAAAAGCTCCTGCTACGCCTTCCCAATCAAAACCCAGTTTTGACGCCTGCTTTTGTAACTCTTGTGCTTGCATCAGTGCGCTACCCGCTTTGATATTGTCCAAACGACGCTGTGGCTTGCCACGCACTTCGCGAGCTTGCCGCTCTTCCCCTTTGATTTCATCCCAGCGTAGTTTAACAGCGGCATCATCTTTTAGGGTTTCTGCCTCAAACACATGCGGATGACGGCGAATCAGTTTTTCTTGTAAAGTGGTAATAACGTCACTGATATCGAAACGCCCTTGTTCAGCGTACATTTGGCAATGAAAGACCACTTGCAATAGCACATCGCCAAGCTCGCCTTTGATATCTTCGTCATCATCGCTTTGTACCGCTTCCCCTAATTCATAGGCTTCTTCGATGGCGTATGGGATTAAGCTATGATTGCTTTGTTTTTTATCCCACGGGCAATCACTACGCAGCCGTGCCATTAACGCCAATAAATCGTCTAACTCACCGCTAACCACAGGTGTTCCTTGTACTGGTACAGGCGCTGAAACTTCATTGTCTAAAGTAGTCATAAGGGGTACTCTTATTGTTTGATTTATCATATCGTTTGATGTTACGACTAGTGTATCATTTAATATAAACAGCCTTATAATTGCGCCATCTACTTTCATACTTTATTTTATCACTACTTATTATGCGTAAGGATTTTTATCATTATGTCCACTTCTGCAACTACTGACTATCAACCAGCCACTGAATTTAATCCTATTATCATCGATTCATTTAAGGCCTATGATATCCGCGGCGAGCTTGGGGTCAATCTCGACGAAAACATCGCTTACCGTATTGGACGCGCCTTTGCACAGATTTTATTCCAGCGTTATATGGCAGTTGATGCCACCACTGAGCTAAAAAACTTAAATCCAGCTGTCGTTATCGGTAGCGATGTTCGTCATTCAAGTGAGCAGTTAAAACAAGCCAGTATCAAAGGTATTCTAGATGCGGGGGTCGATGTGATCGACTTGGGTATGGCTGGAACCGAAGAGGTCTATTTCGCCACTAGCCATTATCAAGCGTTGGGCGGTATTGAAGTGACCGCTAGCCATAACCCTATCAATTATAACGGCTTAAAACTGGTAAAAGAATACTCAAAACCGATTAGCGCCGATGATGGTTTAGCAGAGATTCAAGCGCTGGCAGAATCAGGGCAGTTTATCACTGATAAGCCTTCTGGAAAGTTGCAGCTATTGACTGATAAGAGTTCCTATATCGACCATGTGATGGCTTTCATCGATACTGATAAGTTAAAACCCCTTAAGCTGGTTATCAATTCAGGTAATGGCAGTGCGGGGCCCGTGGTTGATTTATTAATCGATAAACTGGTGCAAGCTGGCGCGCCCATTGAGGTGATTAAACTCCATCATAGCCCTGATGGTAGCTTCCCAAACGGTATTCCTAACCCAATGATTTTGGCCAATAGAACCGCCACCCAGCAAGCGGTTTTAGAAAACAAAGCCGATATTGGTATTGCCTTTGATGGTGATTTTGACCGTTGTTTTTTATTCGATGAACATGGCGAATTTATTGATGGTAGTTATGTCGTTGGTATGCTGGCGCAAGCATTTTTGAATAAGTATGCTAATGAGTCGATCGTTTATGATCCACGGGTGATTTATAACACCGAAGCTGTTATCAAAGAACATAACGGCAAGGCGGTCATTAGCAAATCTGGTCACTCTTTTATTAAACAAGTGATGCGTGATTCTGGCGCGGTTTATGGCGGCGAGATGTCTGCGCATCACTATTTTCGCGATTTCTTTTATTGCGATAGCGGTATGATTCCGTGGTTATTAACCATTGAGCTGTTGTCTATTACTGGTAAAACCTTGTCGGAACTGGTTAGCGGTTATATCAAAGCGTATCCCAGCTCAGGTGAGCTAAATTTTCATCTCACTACCCATGATGCGCCAACAATTATTAGCGCGATTGAAGAAAAGTTCAGTACGGAAAATCCCACTAAATCGACTCTTGATGGCTTAAGCCTGAACTTTGGGGAGTGGCGCTTTAACTTACGCGCTTCGAATACCGAACCGCTGATTAGATTAAATATTGAAAGTCGCGGCGATGAGCAATTATTAGCAGACAAAACCCAAGACATTCAGCAATGGCTGGCTGCTCAAGGTGCTGTACCTGCATAAGCACTTATGATTGTTAAAAAACAGATAGTTTTATAAAAAAAGCGCCGGTTAACTTTTAGATTAATGGGCGCTTTTTTATAGATTTAGTTTAGGGCATGTCCTCAATCTGAACGAAAGCAACTAAATGGGCTAAAAACGGCTAAATCTTGCCAAACTGTGTCAAATAGCTAGCCAATATCCTGATATTATCAGCACTATTTTCCTTGTTTGGCGACAATTTATCTCATTCTTATCACCATTTTCAAAATGAGGACACGCCCTAGTGCCTGTTGTCTGCTGCGCTAGTTTTGCACTTGATAAAAAGCCTTATTTTGCGCGACCAATGCCCATGTAATCTCCCAGCAGACTATCAATTTGCGAGCGTGTTAAGGCGTTTTGTGCGTCAAATATAGGCATCGCTTGCTGACTTAATTGTGCCACATCCAGCTGATCGTCTGCCGACCAACTGATGATAAAAATTGCTTGCGCTTCATTAAGCTGTTGATAAGGACTAGTAATCAAGTGCAGTAATGGCTGCTGTCCATAAAGTGCGGCAAGCTCAGACTGCGCTTTATCACTGTAAACCAAAGTGCGAATATTATAAGACCATAGCAAGGCTAATAATGGATGAATGGCCGAATCTGCCGTACGCCCTGAGCCCGCTTTATAACTGCCGCCCCAAATCATCACTGTTTTATTATCGATAAAACCATCAAAATACTGCCAAAACTTACGGAATATCAACTCTTTTTGGTCTTCGTTGATATGCATGACCGACTGCAACAATGGCATATCTAAGCTATGTTTTTGGCTTGCCTGTTGTAGCTCAATAAGCTCAGTCGGCAAGGTATTACCACCAAAGCCCCAACCAGCTTGCAAGTAACTGCTACCAACCCTTTTATCAAGTCCCATAATATGACTTACTTGCTGGATATCCACCTGTTGGCTGTCCGCCAAACGTGACATCTCATTCATAAAGCTGACACGCGTTGCCAGCATCGCCATAATGCTGCTGCGGGCAAATTCTATCGTCGCAATATCTGCATGATGAGCCGCGCGGGCATGTTGCATTAAAGGCTTTAACAGCTCTAAATGCTGGCTGCTGTCTGAGGTTTTTTCACCTAATAACCATAACGACGGATTCAACATCGAGCTATAAGCATCACCGTCTTGTAAGAACACAAACGGCACATAATATACCCAAGCGCGCTGCAAACGCTTCGATAAGGCTGAAACCGCACCTAATTGTTCGATACCACTCATAATCAGCGGCAGGTTCTGCTGGTGGCTGTGGTTAAAAGCGGTAATCCAGTTATCTTCTACCCATACTGGCTTGATACTGTCTAAAAACAGCCAATACAGCGACACTGTCTTTTTTTCATCAATAGGACTCATCGCTTCATAACGCTGTATAAGCGCATCAGCACTTTCAGGCAATGCATGACTGATAATCTGTTTTTGCTGCCCATACATCTGCCATAACGCCTGCAAATGATGCTCAAAACCATATTGCTGTAGTTGCTGTGACAGTACCTCTTCGTCTGCATACAGATGAACGTAATGACCGAGACTTGCCAGCACCACGGCACTGGTAATCGCCTCAATGCTATGACCTATAAGGACACAAACCTCATTGTTTTTGACATCTTGTGATTGAGGTTCATAGTTATGGTTATGTAACGTATCAGCGCTCATGAGCTTACCTTTTATTATTTAGGGCGTGGCTTTATTTTAAAAATGGTTATAAAAATGAGATAAATTGCAGTCAAACGAGGAAAATAGCGCAAATAATATCGGGATATTAATCAGCTATTTGACGATGTTTGGCAAAACTTAGCCATTTTTAGCCCATTTAGATACAATCGCTTGAATTGAGGACACGCTCTAGTAGAGGGCTAAAAAGACAGCTGTTGAATATGCTGTAATAGCTGATTGGTAGAGGCATCAAAATGTTCGTTACTGTCGTGCTGCATGGCACCATGAACTGACTCTGCCATCTGCTTACCCATCTCAACGCCCCATTGATCAAACGGGTTGATATCCCAGATACTGGCCATGACATAAACTTTATGTTCATAGAGTGCAATCAGTTCGCCTAAGCTGTGCGGGGTCAGCTCGTCGATCAACAAGGTTGTAGACGGCTGATTGCCTCGATAGTATTTATATTTATCAGCGTCGCAAGCAACTTGCCCATCAATTTCAACGATTGCGTCATTCCCCAACGCCAATACTCGACTTTGTGCCAGACAATTAGCTAACGATAATTCATGCTGCTGCTGCAATGACGCATTTTGTAGCTCGCCACTATAACGGCGCACACAAGCGATAAAGTCGCAAGAAACCTGCTGCGTTCCTTGATGTAGTAGCTGATAAAAAGCGTGTTGAGCATTGGAGCCAATTTCACCCCATAAAATCGGACAAGTATCATAATCAATATGCCCGCCATGCTGCGTGACCGACTTGCCGTTACTCTCCATTTCAAGCTGGGTTAAGTAGCTCGGCAAATAACTTAAACGCCCATCATAAGGTAATACGGTATGCGCATTCACTTTCAAAAAGGTACTGTTCCATACCGCCAGCAAGCCTAACAATACGGGTAGGTTTTCTGCAAAATCCGCCTGGGCAAAATGCTCATCCATACGATGAGCACCGGCCAATAATTGTTTAAACCCAGCCATACCAATGCGAATCGCAATAGCCAACCCAATCGCTGACCACAAAGAAAAACGCCCGCCAACCCACTCCCAAAGCTGTAATTGATGCTCGGGATGAATACCCCAAGCGCTCATTTTTTTGCTATTGGCAGATATCCCGATAAAGTGGCGACGTAATACACTGCCTTCGGTGCCAGCGCGCAGCTTGGCAGTGGCAAGCAACCATGACAATGCCGTTTTAGCATTCGACAGCGTATCAACAGTACCAAAGGATTTGGATGAGATAATAAATAAGGTAGTTTCAGGGTTTAAATGCTTGAGCAAGTTATCGAGCTGGGTACCATCCATGTTAGAAACGAAATGCACCTCAATATCTGTATCTGCCCACTCATCGAGCGCGGTCGTCGCCATTAGCGGCCCAAGGTCTGAGCCACCAACACCGATATTCACCACATCGGTAATCGCTTGTCCTGAAAAGCCGCGCCAGGTGCCATTACGCACCCGATCAGATAATCTGGCAACCTGCGCCAAACTGTGATGCACATCCTTAACCACATTTTGGTCGCTAATTTTCAACTCTGCCGTCTCTGGCAAGCGCAGTGCTGTATGCAAAGCGGCGCGCTCCTCACTGGCATTAACCATCGCTCCTTGCATCAAACTCTTGATTCGCGCTGTTAAATCACAGCTATCAGCCAGACTTAGCAGGCTAGATAACACTCTCTCATCAATACACTGCTTGCTATAGTCCATATATAGCGCACCAGCTTGCGTACTAAAATGCTTAGCACGATCATCATCGTGTGCAAATAAATTGGCAAGTGACCATGGCTGCTCAGCAAGTATCTGTAACTGCTGCCAGTGTTTAGAGCTGCGAGCGCTGCTATACGCTTTATTGTCTTCTATACCGTTCATCAACTACTCTTTGTTTGCTAATTGCTGCTGAGCGAAATAAATAAACGCCTGCATATAAGAGCGCATATCCCCAGCATCATAACTATCGCCGCGCATGGTGGTCACATTGACCCCGTATTCACTAATGAGTGCGTCAATTGCATCTGTCAGTTGAATCTCGCCACCAACTGAAGCTTTAGTATTGGCTAAATAATCAAATATTTTATTACTAAACACATAACGCCCTACTACCGCTAAACGTGATGGTGCGTCTGCTAAGCTTGGCTTCTCTACAAAACCAGCGACTTTAAAGCTAGCATTCAGATCAGCTTCATCAACATCACTGGTATCACTAAACGCTTCATTCAATTGGGCAATACCGTATTTATGCACATCCTCATCAGCGACTTGCTCGACGAGTATCTGTGAATGTTGGTCTTTAGCAAACTCTGATAGCATAAAGGCTAAGTTATCAGCAGTCATATCGCCCGTAAAAGGATCAAGCACCACGTCGGGCAATAATACGGCAAAATCATGCTCACCAATAATCGGGCGCGCAGCGAGTACTGCATGGCCCAAACCTAATGGCTGACCTTGACGTATCATAGAAACCGTCACATCGTCTGGTAGCCAGTTGAGACTATCCGCCAGCTGGTCTTTGCCTTTATGACGCAACTGGTTATCCAGCTCTGCATTGATGTCGAAGTAGTTCTCAATGGCACTTTTTTGCGCGTGACCGACCAAGACGATATGCTTGATACCAGCAGCAATTGCCTCTTCAACCACATAATGAATGGCAGGACGATTACCAAGCGGCAATAGCTCTTTTGGCACGGATTTAGATAATGGCAACATACGTGTGCCAAAGCCTGCGACGGGGATAACGGCGTGAGTGATTTTTTTCATAAGAAGACTACTATATTAAAATGTGTGGTTTTGTGAAATAAACGAATTAGAATCAACTAAGCATAATCTAAATATTTATAGCTCAATAAACTCTACAATGCGCTTAATCCATTGATCATAGTTATAATTTTGCAGCACATGGTCACTAGCATAGCGCATCATTTCTTTTTGCTGCTTAGTATAGCCTTTAGATAATTGCGCAAATAATTCATCCGCTTGCTCTTTACTATCGATGACTTCACACATACCTTCAAAGCGTGTACTGACTGCCAAGCTAGGATTGGTCACTGCTAGCCGACCACAGGCCATAATCTCAATGAGACGGCGGGAGAACATACTGGGAGAGTCGGTCACAGTATTGACGTTTAGGCAGTGCGAATACTGTCTAAATAGCTCTCCTGTCCTATCATAAGGTACAGCAGATTTGATAGTCATATTAGATAGATTGGGATAACGATAAACGTCAGATTTACGGTCAGAGTTACGATCAACGATGGTCAGCCCATAAGGGGAAGTCGCAGTAAAGGCCATATCTTGCCATTGCTGGCGTGCATTGTGAATATGGTGGCTATAGCTACCAACAAATAGACTTTCATTATAACGAGGAGGTAGTGAGGTAGGATGATGAAACTTGGGTTGCACCGCAAAGGGTAGCACCCCTACTTTTACACTATCACCTAAAATAGTTTGATAACGTTTAACACAGTTTTCATCAACGGTCAGAATATATTTGAATAAGCTGGCAGAGTTGATAAAGCGGTTAAAGTGAGCACCGTCTTCTTTGTTCCAAAATACGGCTGGGATATTATATTTATCAGCCAACTCTAAGAGTTTGCGCAACTCAATGTTATTACGCTCAGGGTAACCAGGATAGTTGGCTATCTTATAGCGCCATTTGTCTTTGTGACCGCGCCATGCGGATTCAACTAAGATAATATCAGGCTTCTCTCTACGCCGAAGCTGAAACTGCAATCGCTTTTCAAACAATTTTACAGAATTCATCATACTTAGGGATTGAGAAGTTAAGTCATCACTAATCAATGCTACTATTAACTGTACGCTAGTATTCAAGCTTAAATTAAGAATTCTCATTAAAATCACATTATAAATATTTAATTTCGTAAAGTATGAGCCAGAACCTTATGACTTATGGGCAGCGGTACAATTATAAACTATACTCTTAGCAGAGCAACTAATTAAGGATATATAACAATGAAAGTATTTATCGCAGGATCCTGTGTGACTAGAGATGCATTTACTCCAGACACTAAGAAAGACTTCGAAAACGTGAACTACTATGCTCGCTACTCGTTAGCAAGGTTAATTTACCCAGAAGTTCCTTTAGAAATATCTGATAAGTTATTTGAACAAAAAGTCTCTTCTGCCTTTCAAAGAAAACTACTAAAAAATGAATTTTCTAACAATCTAATTGAAAGTATCCTTGACGCTGAGTTCGATTATTTAGTAATAGATTGTGTCGATGAAAGATTTGGTTTAATTTATTATAACCAGTCAAGTTATGTAACTAACTCAGATGAACTTAGAAAAGCTCAATTATTTGACTATAAATCTGCTCTAAAAACACCTTGTGATAATAAAGAATTTCATCATTTTTGGCGCTGTGGGCTTAAGAAAATTATTGACGAAATAGGAGTGGATAAAATAATCATTAATAATGTCTATTGGACTAATAAACTCAATAGCGGAGATGATATCTCAACGGTGGAGAACGTAAAGCGTTGTAATAAAATGGTTTCTAATTTATATCAAATAGCAAAGGAAGAAGGCATTCCCGAAAATAATTTTGTTAATTATCCCAGTAGTATTTTGATTGGCGATGCTAATCACAGATGGGGACCTTCACCATTTCACTATATTCAAGACGTATATGATTACTTCATCAACTACATGCACAACCTTAAAAAATAGAATCATTAAAATAATATGGCTTTAATCTTACTTTGAGCAATAAATACTCTAAAAAAGTTTAAGAAATATTTACTTATATAGTAATGAGAGAGACCTTTATTTAAATATAGTCAGCTGAAAATAAAAATGTTATATAAGTTTAAATACGCTACTGGGATGAATTTTACTTGCGTGCTGTGCCTACGCCGACAGAGGCTGCGCAAAATTCATCCCAGTAGCGCTATAACACTTTTGAAGCGTATCGGCTATAGTCTCTCTTATATACAGAAGTAGTTAAATAATAAAAAATTAAAAATGCATTTTTAAAGCTGATCAATAGTTTGAAATATCTCTGGTAAAAGCTCCTTCGGTTCAGCTGCATGGCCAGATTCATGATCATATACTAAAGCTCTAATACTTCCTGTCTGAATAGAAATAGGATTTCCAATAGAGTTCATATCAAAACCCACTCCCTTTAAAAAAGGAATAAAATGCCTTTCATAATGCAACTTATCAACAGTATTTTGAATATAGATAATATCAGGTACATTAATTTTAAAGTTACTTAGAGCATCAAAGCTTAAATCACTATCTAACAATGATACATCATAGCCTGGCCAGCAGCTCTCGAGATATTTATCAACTGGTTGTCTTCTATGCTCAGACAGTTTAACTTGAGGGTTAATAGTTACAGCTACAGTTGCATATTTATCTATATTACAGGCTAGCTGGATTGCTGCAAAGCCTCCACCACTTGAACCATAAGGAACTATTTTTTCTGTTTGAAGGTAACCAGCAACTTTTTCAACAAACCTTGCAATATGTTTATCAACTTTACTATTAAGATTACCTATATACCAAGCCAATGATAGATCAGCATGCTTTAGAAGAGTAGGATCAGTGATAAATAAAACAGAACCTGGGAACTTATCACTCCATGACCAGCGATGATAGCAAACTCTACCTTTATAATCTTCAGATACAGCACCGTTCAATACTACAAACAACTTATCTGAACCCTTCTTTAAATATAAATAGGCCGAAAAAGGAAAATCCAGCATCTCACCCTTAAAGTTAACCTGAGTTTTATTATTACTCAGAGCATAACTGAGTTTTTCATCCACTAAATCTAAATAATTCATAATATTAATATGTATCCTGATTATATACCACGTTATATTCTAGAAATAGCTTAGCTCGCTGCTCAGGGGTTAGTAATTTCCGTTCATTAAGATTATCATATAAATCTATCAGCATCTCTGCACGTGATAAAGCCGAAAAAAACTTCTGAAAATGACTGATAATCTTATTAGATTCTTGAATTGCAAAATCTCGATCATTAGCTATTTGACTTAAATAAGGTGTAAGCTCTTCAATGCTTTTCTGTACATGAATTGCTGGATAAACCTCCTGCATCCTGCTATCACCTACAGCAGCTATCGGTAGACCACTTGCTGCATATTGGATAATACGGCTAGGGAACTGAAAATAACCAAGATCAGCTAATTCTGGAAAATTATAATCTAAGCCTTCGTACTCTTTAAAAAACTGAGGAATACTCACACCCACTTTAGCACGTGAAAGCACATCGCTCACCAAATTAGTATGAAGATATGCCTCTTTAAGAAATCCTCCATGAATTCCATAAGGATCAGAATCTACTAATCCATACACTTTCTTTACAAAAGGCAATGCACCAAATTCAAGATATCTTTTTTGACGTACCTGTCCATTCATATTACCTAAAAACACCAAATCCATCTCGGGAACATGCTTATTAAACACGATAGGAAAACTAATGTGATCTGTCCAAAAAGGGAAATTAAAACCCTTTACATGGCCTTTATCTTCATAAAATTTTAGAACTTCAGTATAACCGCAATGAAGCACTATATCGTACGCATCCACTACATGTTTATAACAGTTTTTATAAAGAACAGGATCGTCTGATAGCCATATTGATGTCTTCATGGACCTACCAAGATAAGATACCATCTCTGTTGTCAGATTCATCGGTCTAAAAGATATAAGTAAATCATAGCCTTTTTCTTCTACTTCCTTCACCTTTTTCCACATGAACTCTAGATCTTTTTCTTTTTCAATCATTGAATGACCGTGTAAAATTAGATCAGTAAAATCCACTTCATGCCCAAGATATCTTAAGGCACGCTGCAAGCTTTCCGCTAAATGCCTCTCTAAAATAGTATCAAATAATATGATTTTCATTGTTTAAACCCCTAACCAGCTATTATATTTATATATGAAGTCGCTTATAATTTTATCGTTTAACAATCTATTATTTTTAAATTTTTTAACAGAAACTACATTAAAGGGGTCTATGACAAAAATATCATTACTACCAGTCGAATTCTCAATCTCCCATTCAGATGAGTTAACTTTATAATTATCTAGAGATAATCTATCAATTAACACACTTCTCAGAGAAGCCTTCTCAATACTTCTATACCAATTAGCATCGTCTATGTCTAAATTAACTTTATCCACGGATTTATCCTTGAGCTCTTCAAAATCATAATGAATTTGTCGTGTAATAGCTTTAGATTTGGTATATTTAGTAGCTAAAATCAAATCTAATACGGCATTTTGGAAGTTAATAATAGAGTCTTCAGTAAAGTAAACGTATTGGCTATTAGCTTCGTTAATTTCATAAAATGCGTCGTTGTAACTATCTACAATAGATAATTTGTTATTCTCATTAGACTTTAAAGTATTTCCTACAGACGCATTATGCAACTTTTTACTATCGTTTATAATAATAAGCTTATCAATATTAATATTTTTTTGACTCAACAGCGTCCCGATAAAACTTTCAATTTCTATTAGTCCTGTATATCTAGCTACAATAGATACGTCATTTAAACTATTTTCATCAACTTCTTGGTCTGCTATACAGTTTTTAATATATTCCCAACGTATTTGATAAGTATGTTTTAACATAATTTCTCGAATACCTAGAACAGACTGCTTATGCCAAAAATAGCTGTTATCTAATAGGGTACCTACCGCAATATTTGCTTCATCTTTATTTGTAGCCGTCAGTACAATACCTGGGAACTGGGCTGTTATCGCTTTAGATGGTGTAGATACTACAGGAGTACCACTAGCTAGCAACTCATATACTCTACGTGACATCATAGTTGGAGAGCTAACTATAGTATTTACGTTCAAAAATATTTTGAACTTCTTGTATAGTTCAATCATTTCCTCAAATCCCACACCGTCTCTAATTACTTCATTATATTCAGAAGGATAGGCATAATTATCAGATTTGTTTTCAGAAACTCTATTATATATAAAGCCATCATTATCTAGAAGCGCTGGTAGAAGTTTATCCATCTGCTTCTTTCTATCTGGATGGTTTTTTGCATAATAAGTACCAGCAAAACATACATTTTCCACACTTCCAGAAAATCTATCTATAGGATTGGTCTTGCTTACGGGTGCTGCAAAAGACAAAGACCAAACATTAGCGTTTTTTAGTTCTTTTCTGTATTTTTCAACTATTTGTGAATCAGTAGTAAATACATAATCTGCTTCTTTTGCAATTGGTTTAAACATCTCATAATGCATTGGATCTTCTTTATTCCAGAAAATTACTGGTATTTTTTTTTCTCTTAACTTCCCAAATACATCTAGAAGCTTTTGTGCGTTATTATGCTGTAGATTTGGAGAGGTAAATGCATATAACCATTCACTTTTATTTGCTTTCCAAGCACTTTCAAAAAATGCAAAATCAGATTTCGTAGTCGCAATTTGCTTAGAATAATTATTTTTAACAACTCCAAATCCCTGAAAAGCATCATTCCAACACTCCTCAGAGATAGGATCAAGCAGTGTAAGACCTTGCTTAAATGTGTCTTTCAATTCAACTTTACCTTTTTTTGGAATACTTATTTTTGTGCTCTTTAAAGCTTTAGTATTCTCATCTTTTGACTGTGTGGTAATAACATCATTACTTTTAAATAAAGCTTTCAAGTTTTTATTCAAACCTAATATTGATTCAATTTCTTTTAAGTTTTCCTCTAATTCATAAATCATTTTATCTTTAAGTTTATATATTTTCTCATAAGACACTAAAAGCTCATCTTTTAATTCCGATACGTCATTTCTGTTATCAATATGAATAGCTTTTTTACTATGGATATTAATTTGATATAATAATATTCGTTCTTCCTCTGAACATAAAAACCTATTAAACCCAAAGTGAATAGTCGCTACTTCTTTAGGTACGACGAAGGTATATAGCTCTTCAACTTCCCCTTGTGTCGAAGCAAGATATTTAAAGTGTGCGTCAAAAGCATCTGACCTAAACATACTCTCTAAAGACACGTCGACTTCTTCGCCAGCCTCATTGTAAGCTCGGATTAGCAAGACGGCTTTACGCTTGTTAGCAGGACTGATGTTTAGGTACTCGACTATCGCTTTGATGCTGATTCTCTGACCTGACTTCACAGCCGTTGGATACCAGACTGGCTCTTCTGATGGTAATTCTAATTTTTCAATGAAATGGTTGTTCGCAGTTTCAAGCTTTTTAGGTAACTCACTCTCTACTTCTGGATATATCGTAAGATCACTGATTAATACCTGCTCATTCTCTGAACATAAAAATCTATTAAACCCAAAATGAATAGTCGTTACCCCTTCAGGTACGATAAAGGTGTATAGCTCTTCAACTTCCCCTTGTGTGGAAGCAAGATATTTAAAGTGCGCGTCAAAAGCTTCTGACCTAAACATACTCTCTAAAGACACGTCGACTTCTTCGCCAGCCTCATTGTAAGCTCGGATTAGCAAGACGGCTTTACGCTTGTTAGCAGGACTGATGTTTAGGTACTCGACTATCGCTTTGATGCTGATTCTCTGACCTGACTTCACAGCCGTTGGATACCAGACTGGCTCTTGTAATGGTAGCTCTAATTTTTCAATGAGCTGAATGCTTGGCATTTTCAGTTTTTTACTGGCTCTGTGTTTGGTCTTAAGCATAGTAACGTCACTTATTGAGATATTTTAAGTTTTTTGATGATGTTATTTTGATACAGATAAAAGAGGTAAAGCTAAGTCTTAGGTTCTCATTTTTTCTAACATTCTTTTATAATAATCATCAGTGAAATGAAAGGGAGATAGCCCCCACTTATGGTTTGAATCAGCTACAAGTAAGTCCTTATCAACCTCAATAATGCTTGATGATGGTAGGATCTGTTCTACATAATCGTACATAGCTTTTAATTTCTCATTATTCTTTTCTATTTCCCACTTATCATTTAGTAAGATAGTATCTTCGGGAGTATTAGCTTGGTTTGACCAATAAACCTTATTGATCTTGATAGCATCCAAGCCTATCTTATGGTCAACGACACTAAATAAGTTATCTATTCCTTCACGCCAAAGCTTCATATATTGATCAGAGAAGGTGTTTATGAGTTTATCAGGCTTGATACCAGAGCGTACAAACTCAACTGAGCGCGTGACTAGCTTGCCATTTATTTCAGCCAAATGAAACCTATCAACTAGAAAATCAATTAATAAAACATCGTAATCCTCAGCAGCTGCTGATTCTATGATTTCATTATTGAAGTCAGACTCAACCATACGACGCTGAAACTTTGAGCTTATATTAGATAGTGATTCGTAATATTTATTTGGAATTGTCTTTGCTACATTGTTAGAACCGAGTGTCGCTAGAGAGGATCTTGCGTTATAGCTTACCAACTGCATAGTCTCAGCTTCATCAAAATTCAAAATATCTCGAGAGACACAGCCTCCATACACTTTAACTTTCATCAGATACCTCTTAAACAAAGAACATAAATAAAGAATAATGATATTAAATCAAATTAATGATTTATGAAGCGCTGCCAATACTGTCTTATTGAATCTCAGAAACTTTTCTCTCGTGACGGGTTTCAATGATTTATCTGCAAGAGCTGTTTCTGATAAAGATATAGCTCTTTTATAATCCTTTAACGCATAAGCTTGTCTAGCACGTCCCATATGAGTGTAACTACTTTCTATCTTATCAATATAAGGTATGGAGCCTGTTGATATAGATTTTATTATCTTACTTAACTGCTTTGTATGATTTAGATGATAAAGAACTTCATGCCCAGCATAATCAAAATTAATCAAATTCAAATTTTCAAAAGATTTTTTTATCAAACGATCTATAAAATAGCTATCTTCTTTGACATAAGGATCATAAAAAATATAAATATTTTTATCTGTTTTTTTATTTTGATCGAAGCCTAGATGTTTAAAATCTGTTTTGCTAAATTTAGACTGAGTTTCGGAGGTTTCTACTAAGATAGGATGAGCTGAGTTCCGAGGTGCAGATGCTATAACCGTACCGTTTACCGCTCCAGCGTAGTAGATCGCACAATAACCACCTAATGAGCTACCATATAGAAACACTTCATGATCGCGAACAACGGGTAATACATAATGCTCAACATCTTCGAACGATAACTCTTGATATTGGTTATCATTTTGCAAGCAGGCTACAACATTGAATCCGTTTTTATTAAGATAGTTTAAGGCGAATGGAGTTTCAGTTTTTAATGTTCCAGCTCCATTAAAGACGATAAAGGTTTTTGAAGCTCCTACATCATATAAGTCTATTTTATATCCATTTTTTTCAACTATATTACTGACGACAAGTTCTGATAGCTCTACCGCACCACTACTATCAATATTTACGTATACCTTATGCGCTATCTTATTCTTACCAGTCTTATAATAAAATATAGCCTTAAAGCTTCCTTCTTTAAAAGGTATAGCAAAGCAAGTACTAGCTTGATTAGTATAACCCTTCTTTTCTGTGCCTTTAGAATGAGTTAAGTAAAATGCATACTCTAAGCCTTCTTCAAATTCCGTTTCTAAGCTTATAAATCCATTACTATTGATAACTTTTCTTTTAAACTCTTTAGTATCATCTAAATTTATCATCTTTAATTCACTTTTCTAATAAATATATGACTTTTCAGTGAATAGCTCTGCTTTCTCATGATTTACTTAATATTAGGAAGTATGAAAACAGAACTATCATAAAATGTTTAAACGTAAGTAAAATATATTTTTATCAAAGTGTTAAAAATATTAAGCTTCACTGTTGCTGGTCTTAAAGAGAGCAGCGGCAATAATTAGTGATATGCTACTACCTTCAGAGGCGTGATTAAATCTCCCTCGACTAATGGCTTCATCTAAATCCTGAGAAGCCTTATTAATAAAGCTATTACTCCATAATTTTTGGACCAATTTAGATTTGCAAGCTTTGTCAAAATCTTTTTTCAAATACTCAAGGGTTTTCTCTATAGGCTTTGATGAGGTAACCTTCTCGTTTGAATTATTTTCTGCATATATAGTTCCTGTAGTGATCGATAACTCTTCTCTCAACTTAGTTAGCTGACTCAAAGTATTACTAGAAGGATTTTTTGCTACCTTATCATAAGGGAAATCAATTAATTTATCGGTAATATTTATAATGTCATAAAGAACTTGCGAGCTTTTGACTTTTTCAAAGTTCTTTTTAGTTGCTATGTTAGCTAAGTAGCGCGAACTTAAAGGTGTAAAAGATATCTGATATTGGGGAAATAAACCAGTGTGGAATCGATTTCTAAAATGTCTATAATGTAGAAGTAAAGCATCAATATCATCGCCACAATGATCTACATCTTGCATCACTGACAGAGTCTCAAATAAATTAATAGCTAAATCAACCATTTGCTCTGGGTTATCGAGCTTACTACATAGATATCTAATAGAGTCATTATAAGTAGTAGTTTTAGGGTTGTTACCATAGAATGTTCTATGATTTTCACCACCCCCACCACCAATCGATATTTTTCTATAATCGACTTTTGTACTTGGAAAATATATAGGCTGGTAAACTCCTAAACACAAGTTCTTCCAAGTCAGATATTTCTCTTCAGCATCTAGATGATAAATAGTATCTGAATACCTAGTTTTGGCGTTCAGTTTATATCCAAAATATTTGGTTATTTTTTCAGCTACTTTTATATCTTTATCACAGCCTTTAATTACATGACACGCTAATCGATATTCAGCAGTATTTTTCGTATCTATCTGATGATAGGCTAGGTTGGATAAAGAAAAAACAGCGCGAGAATCCAACCCTCCAGTCAAGCCTTGTCGAATAAAAAGCTCATCATTCGATAATAATGTAGAAAATCTTGATATCCATATATTGACAAAATTTATTAAAATTTGACGATAGTCAATAGTATCACTTCCAATATCATTAATTTTTTCTATTTTAAGACAACTACCCCCTATTGTGAGCAAAGTATTGACAGGCAATATCTTTATTTCATTAGCAATGGTATCAAAGGTAATAGGTTGTTGAGTGAAAGACAAGCGTTCTGTTGACATCATTAATAATGCTACATTAGGGGTAACATTAATTGAATGTTCTTTTAAATGATTAATTAGTAAGCTTAATGAATTTGATACTGCCCAAACACTAGAAGCCTTATCATAAAAGTATAGTATCTTCTTAAAACCTGAAAAATCCGATCCTATTAGAAACCCTTTCTCAACTTTCTTTGCTAAGACATAACATCCATCTTCTCCATAAGATATTTGTTTTCCAGTGTGCTCAAAGTACTTATCAGCCCCTGATTGACCAAAAATAAAATCCTCTTTAGCAAAGCAGTAACCTTGAAATAACCTTTCAGGATTATTCTTAAAGCTAGACAATAGGTATGTAGAGCTATCAGTCATGGTAAACCTTGTTTATATAGTTTTTAATAGCTATAGTTTATTTCATTCAGAGTTCATGCTTAATAAAATAACTCTCACCCTCTTTAATCAAACTTCATCACTTTTCTATTAAGTTAATTTCGTGTTCTATGGTATTTTCAAAACCACACTGTTCTTTGACACGTTCTTTAGCAGCTGTAGATTTATTCAAAAATAAAGAAGGATCTTGAGTAATTTCTATAATTTTCTCGACCATTTCTTGAACATTCTCAGCTCCAAACAAAGCACCTTCTTCGTCAGAGATAAACTCAGGAACTGCTGCTACTTTATTGGTGACTACCACTAACCCTGAAGACATAGCCTCATCTCTAGATACACCTTGAGAGTCCCATCTAGTAGGGTTTAAGAAAACGCCATGTTCTTTGTGAGCTACTGCTATCTCATGATGACTTAGAAATCGTTTGTGTAAATGAACGTTTTCAAATTGAAGCAAAGGCTCATTAATCGAATCAAACTCCTGCCCGTCACCATAAATATTAATCTCTAAATCCTTAAAGAACTCATACTTAGATAATTCTAATAAAGCATCAGCTGTAATATCATTACCATACTTAGGACCGGAGTATGGTCTTATAGACAACAGCTTTAATCTATCTTCAGCCTTTTTTTCAGTGTATTCAAATATAGAGTCGTCTACATAATTATGAATCACCCTCTTATTTGAGCTTGGTATTGTAAGCTCTAAATCTTCCTCAACCTCCTGAAGAAAGGTGTTAGAAACAAAAACTAAAGTAATGCTACTATTCAGCTCTTCTTCAATAAGCTTTTTCCAGAAACTTAACCGGTTATCAGCAAGCCTCTTTTTTCTCTCTCTTTCAGCTTCATTTAAACCTAATAAATCAAATTCACGACGCTGCCAGCTTTGTACCTCAGCCCCATGTAACCATATAGTAATCTTTAACGTTTCTCGATAGTCCTTGATTATATTCCACATCTTTTCGTCCATAAGATGGATAAATATATTTTTCACTTGACCTGATTCGAGTATACTCTTCAAATTACCCTTATTACCACTAAACACATCAATAGACTCAAACTCTCTGAAACCTAAATCAGTATTACTCTCTGCCATTCTAAAGACATCTACGATGTGATCATGGTTTTTATAAGCTCTTACTCTACTATGCAGAAAACCATACTTATATAAATCATCGTATGAAGGATACTGTTTTGCTAATACTAAAGTGTCACTTTTGGCAACGAAGTCATTAATGGTTTCTCTTTTTTCGCCAATATTTATAGATCTTATATAGGATTGACCATTACCCGTAATTTTAAATCCTATTTGTATATATTCACAATTGACCGGTATAGGCATAGTGTGGTTGTGAGAGACTGCCGTTATATGATGTGATAGTTTCTCTTTGTTTTCATCCAAAAATACAAATACGGAACGTAGATCCATGTTGGTATCTGCATCAACCATAAACTGACTATTGAACCTTAGATTGACGTCAGACCTATTATAAATAGTCTTAAAATAGACATAAGCAAACTTACCATCAGGAAGGGTAGATTTGATTTCGACATTTTCAATATTTCTATTAATTTGTATTTGTTTGCTTTGAGGTTTGATTAACTGGGCATCTATATCGCTAGCTAAAAATATAACAGCATTTGAGTCTTGATATACACTTAGGTCATCGGTTTTATTTGTACTAACATTTATTGCTTCTGAGACCTTTAGGAGTCTGCCTTCAAAGTCAACTCCTTCATCGAGAGTCAGTTTGCCGTGTGCAGCTAAAATTTCTTCATCGCTGAGACTAGCTCCATTTAATACATAGTTAAAGCAATCCATAGCGAATGACCTTGCTTGAACTTCTAAGTTATTAATACTTTCAAGCTGATCCTCTTCTAATACCACTTTTTTAAATAAATTAGCAGTTATTAGACTTTTAGTACATTTAAATTTATCTACTTGTTGGTATTCCTTGTTCTGTACCAGCACAGCTTTGCCACTTATATTTTCAAAATAACTGTCTTTAGTTATAGCAGATATAAGGTGACCGTCATTCTGCTCAAGGTACACTCCGCTTAGTGCCAAATCAGATAAATAATAGCGACCATAACTGTCATTCGGATTAAACACAGCTATATCAGTATCTTTTTGACATTGCTCAATGGCCTCAGAACATTCAGATTTTGTATTATAGATAGTAATCCTGTCATCGACCACATTACCTAAATCTATATTGCTAAGTATAAATAACTCTCTATCTAAATAGTCTTGCTCATTAAAGCTGCTGATAACACTGTCTAACTCACTTTGACTATTAACATAGGCTACTACTACTATATGATTGCGAGCAATACTTAAGGTTGATTCAAATGATTTTTCTAAAATATACTTTAATCGGTGCTGATAAGTATGGTGGCTTAAAACTTTCCTAAGTCCTTGAAGCTTGTACTTTTTCTGAGTTAAAAGATCTCCAGTAAACTTCTTTAACTGTCTATCAAGTTCAATGGTCTCATCTGAACATATGACTAAATCACCAAATAAAAGTCTGACACCGCGTGAGTAATTACTTAGTACTATAGTATTAGAAGCCAGCATCTCAAACACTCGTCTAGCAAACATGGTTTGTGATTGCTTGATGGTATTCATATTGATACCGTATACATAGCCTTTATAGGCTTTATCTATTTCAGATGGTGCTAAACTACCTAGTATCATTGACTGGTAGCTTTCAGGAAACTCATAATGTGGATGAGGCTTATCAAAATTACGGTCAAAAATATCTAAACCCTTATAGCTATCTGCAACTCCAGATAAAACGCTAAAATCGCGCTGCCTTATAGGATATTTTAAATAATAGGAGCCAGCGAAGTTGAATTTATCTTGTCGATCGTAAATTTCAATAGGATTATGAATAAGTGGTTGCGCAGCAAAACACAGTAAGTACACTCTCTCATGACCCAAATGTTCTTTGTACTTGCTTATACAATCGATATCTGTAGTAAATACAATATCGACTAGCTCAGCTACTCCCAAAAAAGTACCAAAGTGTACTGGATCTTCTTTACTCCAAAAAACACTTCTAATCTTTTGCTCATCACAAAACTTTATTAGGTTTATTAGCTCTACTGATTGATGGCTAATCTTAGTTTTCCATAGACCATCTTTACCTTGCCAAGCTGATTCAATAAATAACACATCTGGCTTAAACTCAAGAATCTCTGACTGCCAGTTGTTTGGTGTGATATGACATATAGTTGCCTCAGGGTCGAAGCATAGCGAGGTAAACTCATCCATAACAGCAGCGATTTTGATATTTTTTTCTGAGAAATCTTTCTGTAAAGTAATTTTATTTACACGATCATTATTTAATTCTTTTATCTTTCTTACTTTTGTAGGTGTCGCTATGATACTGCGTTTATTAACATTGCTCATTTTCACTAAATCATAACGTTCTTTTTGTTTTTGCTCATCAAGCAATATTATTATTTTATGCAATAAACTAGCATTGCTTAAATCTTTATTTTTTCTACTTAATGAGTCAGCATAAATTGCATATAGCTCTTTACTAAGCCTTCTGACGTTTGTTTTTCTTTTAGCAGCATCGATTAGAGATTTGCCTAATTGATAAGAGATCGTATTTTTTTCTGCTGCTTTATTAATTTGCTTTCTTTCATTTTCGATTTCGAGCGCGCGAATGTATTCTTTTAGATCATCTATAGAGCCTCCATGCTTCTCAACTAGGTCTCTGACTACCTTTAGCTCTGATTCGCTAAAACTAGTAGTGTTTTTAGATAGCATCTTATAGATCCTGTTTTTCATAGGTCACCAGAATGAGTGGATGGAGGAAAGAATATTAGAAGCTTAAACTCGAAATAGGCCTAATCATAAAAGCTTTCTAATTTTATGATTAGGTTTGTCAAACTAACGGTTAGTCACAAAATTCACAACACTTTTGTCAGATAGGTCTAAGCTCTCAAATTCATCATGAGCGACCAAAATAGCGATCACATCAGCTGCATCGATAGCTTCTTGTAGAGATGAGAGTTTACCTGAGTTTAAGCTTTCAGGTAACTGTTTGATATTAGGCTCAACTAATAGAATATTAGCGCTGCTGCTCTCGAGCATTTTTTTAGCAATGTTAACCGCTGGACTCTCACGTAGATCATCAATATTAGGTTTAAATGCTAAGCCTAAGAGTGCTACTGTTGGCTTCTCACTCCCTTGTTCCTTTAGCTTATTCACTTCGGCGTTGATCTTTTCGATCACCCAGTTAGGCTTATTGTCATTAATCTCACGAGCCGCACGGATAATTTTAGCCTCATCTGGGTTTTGATTAACGATGAACCATGGATCAACAGCGATACAATGACCACCAACTCCAGCGCCAGGCTGCAAGATATTAACACGTGGATGATGATTGGCTAGCTCGATCAACTCCCAGACATTGATATCTAGTTTATCAGAGATAATAGACAACTCATTGGCAAAGGCAATGCTCACATCACGAGAAGCATTTTCGGTCAGCTTTGCCATCTCAGCCGTACGAGAGTTGGTTGCTAGTAGCTCACCTTCTACAAAGATACGATATACTTCTTGCGCTTTTTTAGTCGATTCTTTGGTCATACCACCAATGATACGATCGTTTGAGATTAGTTCTTCTACGACCTTTCCAGGTAGCACGCGTTCTGGACAATAAGCAACAAAGATATCTGCTTCATTATCCGGCTCATGATACTTAGGAAAGGTTAGATCAGGACGGACTTCAGATAGCCAAGCAACCATTTTTTCGGTAGCCCCGACTGGAGAGGTTGACTCCAAAATGACTATATCACCTTTTTCTAATAGCGGCGCTAGTGCTTTACTAACCGCTTGAATATAAGAAAGATCTGGCTCATAGTCATTACCCTTAAACGGTGTTGGCACCGCAATGAGATAAGCATCAGAGTGCACAGGTGTCAAGCTGGCTTTGAGATTACCTTTGTCTACCGCTTGCTTTACAATGGCTTCGAGACCTGGCTCTACAATATGGATTTTACCTTGATTGATCGTATCAACGGCATGCTGATTGACATCGACCCCGACCACATTGGCACCATGATGAGCAAACATCGCAGCCGTAGGTAAGCCAATATATCCTAAGCCAAATACACAAATATTTTTCATTTTTATCTCATTTACTCTATTTATAATTAATTTTATTGCTTTTTAAGCTTCTTTCGGTTCGAAAAACTTAACGATAGTCTCTGCTATACGTTTTGAAGCTTGGCCATCACCGTATGGGTTATGTGCCTCACTCATTTTTGAATAAATAGCTTCATTCTCTATCAGATTGCTAACTTCGGCAACGATAGTAGCATGGTGTGTACCTACCAGCTTAACGGTACCTGCTTCAACCGCTTCTTGTCGTTCAGTGGTGCTACGCATGACAAGGACTGGAATACCAAGCGATGGTGCCTCTTCTTGAATACCACCTGAGTCAGTGAGGATGATATGGCTAGTACTCATCAAATAAACGAAAGGTAGATAATCTTGGGGTTCAATCAGTTTGACATTATCTAAACCGTGAAGTAAACGTTCCACTGGTTCTTTAACATTAGGATTTAAATGTACAGGATAGACAAACTCATAATCAGGGTACTTTTTTGCTAACTCTTGAATCGCTTGACAAATTGATTCAAACCCATTTCCAAAGTTTTCGCGGCGATGACCAGTAATCAATACACGGCGTTTATTGAAGTCTAACTTAGAGAACTGCTGCTTCAGTTCATTCTTGAGAGTCTCGTTAGTCTCGAGTTTGTTTTTGACATCTAATAGTGCATCGACAACAGTATTGCCTGTGACATAGATAAAGTCAGGATTATTATGTTCGTCGTATAGATGCTGAGCAGCGGCTTTCGTCGGTGAAAAATGCAACTTAGTAATGATACTAGTTAGCTGTCTATTGGCTTCTTCTGGCCATGGAGAATAGATATTATAAGTACGTAGGCCAGACTCTACATGGCCAATAGGGATTTGCTGATAAAAAGCAGCCTGTGCCCCACATAGAGTTGTTGATGTATCACCGTGGACTAAAACTAAATCTGGTTGACACTCTTCAAGAATAGGCTCGAGAGCAAGTAGCATTCTTGAACTGGCTTGAGTCAAGCTCTGTCCCGACTTCATAATATCTAAATCATAATCTGGCGTAATTTCAAACAATGCTAATACCTGATCCAGCATTTCGCGATGCTGGGCTGTCACGCAAACCAATGATTCTATCTTAGGGTTGGCTTCTAGCGCCTTAACTACTGGTGCCATTTTTATTGCTTCAGGACGCGTGCCAAATATACTTAGTACTTTTATCATAAATACCTCTTGTTAGTTTAATTCTATTTTACAAAATCTAATTATATATTTGTCTCATAACCATTAGGGTTCATGCTTTGCCATCGCCAGCTATCTTGGCACATATCAGTGATAGAGAGTTTTGCTTGCCACCCTAATAGGTTTTTCGCTTTATCAGCACTGGCATAACAACTCGCAATATCACCAGCGCGGCGGCTAACAAATTGATAAGGAATGTCCTGTTCCGACACTTTAGAAAATGCTGCTACTAGCTCTAAGACAGAAGTTCCTTTACCGGTACCAAGATTAATTGGTAAAAATCCTACTGGAGCTGCTTGCTGTTCTAGGTAACTAAGTGCGGCTACATGACCTTGTGCTAAATCAGTGACATGAATAAAATCACGAACACCAGTACCATCGATAGTTGGATAGTCATTGCCAAAGATACTGAGCTTGGGCAATTTACCGACTGCTACTTGAGCAATATAAGGCATTAAATTATTTGGGATATCATTAGGATCTTCGCCAATCTGCCCTGATGGATGTGCCCCTACCGGATTAAAGTACCTAAGGGTAATCAGGTTCCAGTCGTTATCTGATACTGCGAGGTCTTCTAGTATATATTCAACCGTGAGCTTACTTTGGCCATAAGGGTTGGTACAAGAGCGCTTCGAGCTCTCATCGATAGGCAGAGTTTCGGGGTCGCCATAGACAGTAGCCGATGAAGAAAAGACGAGGTTCTTCACCTTATATTCTGCCATTACTTCTAGTAAAGTAATCGTACCGCTGACATTGTTGTTATAATACATGAGTGGCTTGGCAACCGACTCACCAACGGCTTTAAGACCTGCAAAATGAATGACACCAAAGAATTGATTGTCAGAAAAGACTTGTCTTAGTAACTTCACATCACGGATATCGCCTTCAATCAAGTCAATTGGCTGTCCAATTAGACTAGAAACACGATTTACCGCTTCACGGCTACTATTGGATAAATTGTCGTATACTACTATCTCGTAGCCTGCTTCGTGCAGCGCAATACAAGTGTGTGAACCAATATATCCCGCACCGCCAGTGACTAATATCTTGTTTTTCATAATATAATTTTTTAGGCATAAAAAAGACACCTCATTGTAGAGGTGTCTTTGATTTTTTTCAATGCAGTTTTAGTAGTTACTTAACATACTCTGTATGTATTACCAACCAGTAACTTCTTTTAGCTTGTCACCCAGTTTAGATGGGTCACGTGTATACGCGATACCAGCATCTTCAAAGGCTTTAAATTTCTCTTCAGCAGTACCTTGACCGCCTGAGATGATAGCGCCAGCATGACCCATACGCTTGCCTTCTGGAGCAGTAACACCTGCGATATAACCAACCACTGGCTTAGTCACATGGTCTTTGATATAAGCAGCCGCTTCTTCTTCAGCAGTACCACCGATCTCACCGATCAGGATAATAGCTTCAGTTTGTGGATCTGCTTCGAACAGTTTCAACGCATCAATCTGGTTCATACCAGGGATAGGATCACCACCGATACCGATACAAGTTGATTGACCAAAACCAAGCTTAGTGGTTTGAGCGACCGCTTCATAAGTCAATGTACCAGAGCGTGAGATGATGCCCACTTTACCTGGTTGATGGATATGGCCTGGCATGATGCCGATTTTGCACTGACCTGGAGTGATAACACCTGGGCAGTTAGGACCAACCAGACGTACATCGCCCGCTTCTTCGAGATAGCGTTTGGCTTTTAGCATATCGAGAGTCGGTACGCCTTCAGTGATTACTACGATCAGCTTGACGCCAGCATCAATAGCTTCAACGATAGAATCTAGTACAAATGGCGCTGGTACGTAGATAACAGAAGCGTCGGCTTGAGTGGCTTCCATCGCCTCCGCCATGGTGTTAAATACTGGTAGGTCTAAATGCGTTTGACCGCCTTTACCTGGGGTTACGCCGCCGACGACTTTCGTACCGTATTCGATTGCTTGTTCAGAGTGGAACGTACCGTTTTTACCAGTGAAACCTTGTACCAATACTTTGGTGTCTTTATCGATTAATACACTCATTATTTATTCCTTTATTCGGTTGTCTTGTAATAGCCACTTGATGATGGATTGATCATTAAATATTAATGATTCATTCTTTACCAACAAGCTGCTATTACGCTTTGACTACTATGTTTAAGCAGCTATATCTAAAGTTCTATACTTCAAATATATTAGGCTTTTACAGCGTCGACAATTTTTTGAGCAGCGTCTGATAGGCCTTGAGCTGAGATTAGTTTCAGACCAGACTCTTCTAAGATTTTCGCGCCTTTTTCAGCGTTGTTACCTTCTAGACGGACAACAACTGGTACTTTTACGTCAACTTCTTTGATCGCAGCGATGATGGCTTCTGCAATCATGTCACAACGTACGATACCACCGAAGATGTTGATTAGCACACCTTCAACGCTGCTGTCTTCAAGGATAATCTTGAATGCTTCAACAACGCGATCTTTAGTAGCACCGCCGCCAACGTCCAAGAAGTTAGCAGGCTTGCCGCCGTACAGTTTGATGATGTCCATCGTCGCCATCGCAAGACCAGCACCGTTAACCATACAACCGATATTACCCTCTAGGGCAACATAGTTTAGGTCAAATTCAGCGGCTTTTAGCTCACGCTCATTTTCTTGCGTTTTATCTTGTAGTGCTGCGATTTTAGGCAGACGATAAAGGGCGTTTGAGTCGATACCGATTTTGCCATCAACACAGACGATTTCGCCATTTTCGCGTACGGCTAGTGGGTTGATCTCAATCATTTCGATATCGTTGTCTATAAAGGCTTGATAAGCACCAGTCATGATTTTAACGAACTGATTGATTTGTTTGCCTTCCATACCCAATTTGAACGCAACTTCGCGCGCTTGGTAAGGCATAAGGCCCACTAACGGATCAACGTTAACACTGAAGATTTTTTCTGGCGTTTCATTGGCCACTTCTTCAATATCAACGCCGCCTTCGGTTGATGCCATAAACGTCACGCGTTGGCTAGAACGGTCAACAACTGCACCAAGATATAGCTCAGTTTGTACTGGGTACATGTCTTCTGCAACCAATACGAAGTTCACTGGTTGGCCGTCAGCGTCGGTTTGGAAAGTAACCAAATTGGTGCCGATAAGCTCTTCAGCAACTTGCTTAGCTTCTTCACGAGTCTTAACCAGCTTTACACCGCCCGCTTTACCGCGACCACCAGCATGTACTTGCGCTTTAATAACTGCAATATCTGTTGGTGTTTTATCAAAAGCAGCGGCCGCTTCGTCGCCACTATGGGCAATGATGCCTTCTTGAATCGGCAAACCGTAGCTTTTTAATAGCTCTTTTGCTTGATACTCATGTAAATTCATTGATTGTATCCTTTATTTTTTACAATTAATAAAAAGTGAAAACGAGTGCGCATATATATCTAGTAGACATCCGTCTAGCGCACTCATGACTGTAGTGATGATTAACATAGCCACACCACAATCAGGTTATAAGTTGGTACTTATCAAACTAATTACTTACTTCTTACGTTTTTTACGCTGAATGGCGTGAATAGCACGACCATCTGCAGATAGAGCAGCTTCGTGCACTGCTTCTGAAATGGTTGGGTGCGCAAATGTCATCAGCTGTAAATCTTCGATACTAGAAACAAATTCCATCGCAATCATGCCTTGATGGACGATATCACCAGCACCAGCAGAAATCGCATGCATACCCAATAGGCGATCTGTTTTGGCATCAGCGACGACTTTAATAGAGCCTTGCGCTTCACTTTGGGCAAGGGCACGGCCATTCGCTGCTAGGTTAAACGAGCCTGTTTTGACTTCATAGCCAGCTGCTTCAGCTTCTTGTTCAGTCAACCCAACCCATGCGATTTCTGGATGGGTATAAATGACGTTGATAATAGTGTCATAGTTGACCTGAGCTTTTTCGCCGTGAATACGTTCAACGGCCATCATGCCCTCTTCCATGGCTTTATGCGCAAGCATTGGACCACGAACCAAATCACCGATAGCATAAACGCCATCAAGATTGGTTTTACACTGATCGTTGACATCAATCAAACCGCGTTCGGTCAATTGAATGCCGCTATCGTCGCCAAGCAGCTTTTCAGAATAGGCACGGCGACCAACACAAACGATTAATTTATCAAAGCTTTCGTCTGACGCCTCACCTTTGGCTTCACTAGTAACGACCACTTGATCGCCTTTCACTTCAGCGTTGGTGACTTTGGTATCGACACGGATATCGAGGCCTTGCTTCTTCAGCATTTTGCCCGCTTCTTTTGAGATGTCTTTATCAGCAGCTGCTAAGAAACTTGGTAGTGCTTCATAAACCACCACTTCGGCACCTAGGCGACGCCATACTGAACCCAGCTCAAGACCGATGACGCCTGCGCCAATCACGCCTAAACGCTTAGGTACTTCGGTGAAATCAAGCGCGCCAGTAGAATCAACGATACGGTCGCCGTCAGTCTTAGCGACTGGAATATCGATAGGCACTGAGCCTGCCGCAAGGATGACGTTTTTAGCAGTGATCGTTGTCTCTGCTTCGTCTGCTAGAGCGGTAAATTTAACTTTTTTATCGGCGCCCTTGCCATCTTCTAACGTGCCCCAGCCTTGTAGCCAGTCAACGCCATTGCCTTTCAATAATGCCGCAACACCGCCCGTCAATTGCTTAACGATGCCTTCTTTGCGTTCTATCATTTTTTCGACATCAATGGTCACATCGCTCGTGCTAATTCCATGCTCGCCAAGGTCGTGCTTAGTCGCTTCATAACGATGCGAGCTATCAAGCAACGCCTTTGATGGGATACAACCAACGTTTAAGCAAGTACCGCCAAGTGCAGGCTCGCCTTTATAAACACGTTTTTCGATACAAGCAACGCTCATACCTAGTTGTCCTGCGCGGATAGCAGCTTCGTAGCCACCAGGACCGCCGCCGATGACGACTAAATCATAACTGTCTTTCATAGTCCATTCCTATTTCTAATTTTATACTATTCCTAAAAATGTGAGTAGCAAGGAAAACCAGTGCAAGTACTACTTTTAGTAGACTAAACGAGTTTGACACAACTAATCATGTTTTTTAGGTTTGGTATTCGTTATCGTTTAAGCTATTAGGCAATTTATTAATAACAAAAGTAATCAGCCACAAGTTAACCGTATAGTTAATACACTACTTCAGTATCACATGCTGTAGAGCGCTGATGTATAACCGTGAGAATTGCAGAATAACTGGGAGAGCTTTTATCATAAGGTGAAAAAAGCTTGTATCAGCGATTGCCAATACAAGCTTAAACACTTATAGGTCTAGTAGTAACATGGCTGGGTCTTCAACCAACTCTTTGATCGTTACTAGGAATTGTACTGCTTCTTTACCATCAATCATACGGTGGTCATAAGACAGTGCAAGATACATCATTGGTAGGATTTCAACTTTACCATCGACTGCCATTGGGCGGTCATTGATGGCGTGCATACCTAAGATAGCCGTTTGTGGTGGATTCAAGATAGGCGTTGACATCAATGAGCCAAAGACACCACCGTTAGAGATAGTGAACGTACCGCCAGTCATGTCATCTAAACCAAGTTTGCCTTTTTGCGCCAAACCACCAAGCTCACGAATACGGCTCTCGACACCTGCCATGCTCATCTGGTCGGTATCACGCAATACTGGCACGACCAAACCACGATCTGACGATACCGCAACACCGATATCATAAAAACCATGATAAACGATGTCATCGCCATCTAGTGAGGCGTTGACTGCTGGGAAACGTTTAAGGGCTTCGGTCGCTGCTTTCACAAACAATGACATAAAGCCTAAACGCACACCATGACGTTTTTCAAACTGCTCTTTATACTTAGCGCGCATGTCCATCAACGGTTTCATGTTCACTTCGTTAAACGTCGTTAGCATGGCAGTATCTTGTGACGCTGACAATAGACGCTCAGCCACACGCTTACGCAAGCGAGTCATTGGGACGCGTTTTTCAGTACGCTCACCCATTGATTCAGCCACTGGACGGCCGCTATCAGACTTAATGCTGCTGTCGGCTTTCAGTGTTGGGCTTGCCATATCAGTTTTGGTGACACGGCCGCCGCGACCACTACCTTCGACGTCTTTAGGGTCGACGCCTGACTCTTTTGCGGCTTTACGTACGGCTGGGCTTTGATCTTTATGATCCGCTTCGTCTTTCTTATCTGTTGCTTGTACTGGCTCACCACCATCTGCGGCTTGTTTTGCTTGTACTGGCGCGGCTGGTTGATCTGGATCTACGGCAGGCGCAGCATCTGAGCTAGAACCGCCATCAGAACTTCCAGTTGCACCGGCTTCAAACTGAGCGATGAGCTCGTCAGACAGTACGGTATCGTCTACTTGCTTAACGATTTTGGTCACAACGCCATTATCAGGCGCCACAACTTCTAATACAACTTTATCAGTTTCGATTTCAGCCAATAGGTCATCACGATTAACTTGTTGACCTTCAGTGACATGCCATTCAACGATTGTGCCATCGGCAACCGATTCTGGAAAAACGGGGGCTTTGATATCAGCCATCGATATACTCCTTAGATTTGGATATTCATATTTATTATTAAGTCGTGATAGGCAGTCAGTATTGTTTCAATTAAAAAGCACTGACTGCCATCGCCTGATTCATTTACTGTCTATAATCTTGTGATGAACCCATCTATTATTTAGACAATTCATCGACACTGATACCAAGACCACCAGCGATCAACGCTTGCTGTTGCTGAGCGTGTAGTTTTGGTGAGCCTGTCGCAGGAGCTGCACTAGCAGGACGCGCTACCGGATCCATAACTTTTGCCTTGGTTGGGTGCGGTACGACAATACGGTATATATTCGGTGCCAAGTAGTACCAAGCGCCTTGGTTCAATGGCTCTTCTTGCGTCCACACAATCTCTTCTAGATTACTATATTTTTCAATCTCAGCAACCAAACGCTCTTCTGGTAATGGGTAAAGCTGCTCGATACGGACGATAGCCACATGATCTAGACCCAATGCACGGCGATGCTCAAGCAAGTCATAATAAACTTTACCACCACATACCACCATACGAGTCACGTTGTCCGCATTTTGCTGATCTATCTCTGGCAGTACCGTTTCAAACTTACCATTGGCAAGCTCTTCTAGGTTTGACGTGGCCAGCTTATGACGTAGCAAGCTCTTTGGCGACATGACAATCATCGGCTTGCGAATTGGACGTACCGCTTGGCGACGTAGAGCATGATAAATCTGCGCAGGCGTCGTTGGGGTAACCACTTGCATGTTGTCTTCAGCACATAATTGCAAGAAGCGCTCTAGACGAGCAGATGAATGCTCAGGACCTTGACCTTCAAAGCCATGCGGCAATAGCATGGTCAAACCACAAACACGCTGCCATTTGGTTTCGCCACTGGATATAAACTGATCAATGACAACCTGTGCACCATTGACGAAATCACCGAACTGCGCTTCCCATACTACCAATGCGTTTGGCACGGTGGTGGCATAGCCGTATTCAAATGCCAGCACGGCTTCTTCTGACAATAAAGAGTTATAAGTAGCAAAGCGAGCCTGTGTCTCACTCATATGAGCAAGGGGCACATACATACTGCCATCTTCGACGTTATATAGCTCACTATGACGATGTGAGAACGTGCCACGGCCGACATCTTCGCCAGTAATACGTACCATCACTTCATCATTATCAACCAGTGACGCGTATGCCAATGTTTCAGCAGCGCCCCAGTTAAGTGGCTCTTCGCCTGTTTGCATGGCTAAGCGTTGGTCGACAACTTTTTGTACTTGACGTTGTAGCTTATAGCCTTCGGGCATCTCAGCCATACGGCGACCATAACCTTTCAACTTTTCGATATCGACACTGGTATCCCACTCGTCCACCAAATCATGACCTAGATAAGGTTTCCAATCGACAAACAATTCTTCGTTAGGCTCACTGACTAGTGAATTAGCAACATAGTCACCACGATCTAATGATTCACGATACTCATCTTCGTAACGCTTTTCATCGTCGGCACTTAGTAGGCCTTCTTCAATCAATGTTTTTGCATAGATACCACGCGTGGTCGGCAGCTTTTTAATCACCGCATACATCAACGGTTGAGTAGCTGACGGCTCATCGGCTTCGTTATGACCGTTACGGCGATAGCAGAACAAATCAATGATAATGTCTTTATCAAACTCATGGCGGTAATCTAACGCCAATTGAGCGGCAAATACCACTGACTCAGGATCATCACCATTAACATGTAAAATAGGCGCATGAACCATTTTTGCTACATCGGTACAGTACTCAGTTGAACGTGCATCTTCTTGACGGCTGGTGGTAAAACCAACTTGGTTATTGATGACAATGTGTACTGTGCCGCCTGTAGTATAAGCACGGGTTTGTGACATCTGGAAGGTTTCTTGAACCACACCCTGACCAGCAAAAGCGGCATCGCCATGAATCACGATAGGCAATACTGAATTACCGTCTTTATTGTCCTGTAATGGCTGGTCATTACGGCGCACTTGACGTGCACGTACTGAGCCTTGCAATACTGGGGCTACAATCTCAAGATGTGATGGGTTAAATGCCAAAGCTAAATGCGTCTCGCCACCTGGCGTCATGACGTTAGATGAAAAACCATTGTGGTATTTGACATCGCCTGAGCCTTTTTCTGGCTGGATTTTGCCATCAAACTCATCAAATAAATCTGCTGGGTTCTTACCCAAAATATTGACCAATAAGTTTAGACGTCCACGGTGAGCCATACCAATGACCATCTCTTTAGTGCCATAGCCACCAGCACGTTGGATGATTTCATTAATAGCAGGGATAAAGCTTTCACCACCTTCTAGGCCGAAACGCTTAACACCCGTATATTTGCGGGCTAGATATTTTTCTAGGCCTTCAGCAGCGGTTAGACGCTCAAGAATAGACAGACGTTTTTCTTTGTCAAACTTGATATAGCCTAGATTGGTTTCTAGGTATTTTTCCATCCAGCGCTTTTCTACACTGGTGGTGACATGCATGTACTCAACACCAATGTTGCGGCAGTAAACACGCTCCATGATTTCAATAATTTCACGTAGAGGCGCTTCTTCCTTACCGATATCCAAATCATTGGTAGGAAATACCGTATCGAGGTCGGCTTCTGAAAGGTTATGATAAGCGAGGGTCAAATCCTCTACTTTTGCACGTGGGTGCAAATCTAATGGATCAAGCTTCGCCTTACGGTGACCACGGCGACGGTATGCCGAAATCAATTGTTGCACACCCATTTGCTTAGGGTCAGCGCAATTAGCTAAGCTGGTTGCTTCGCTATTAGACGCCGCTCCCCCTTTATTGGCTGTCTGATTACGGGCAAGCAATAAAAACTGATCCTTAATAGCATTATGATGAGCATCGTTTGGCGATTTGTACTGTTCAAAGTACGTTTGCCAATCGCTATCAACACTATTAGGGTCGTCTAAATATTGCTCGTAAAGAGCTTCTACATAATGGGCATTATCAGCGGCCAGTTCTGTGTGGCCGTGGCTTGCTGTTTCTTTAGTTATACTATTCATAATAATCGTCTATTTGATAGATAAATGAATGGAATCGTGCTTATTATTGTGTCATCTGTCACTGGTTAAACATGCAAAACAATCGTGCAAAAACTTGATATATCGTATTAGGTGTCATCTGATAAAATCCTACTTTTCAGTAGTATTCACAGTTTAGATATAGTCGATACTGAATAAAATGATACACGAAACTCTGTTACATGGTTACGTGGCTGGCACGTTGCGTGGTTAGTACAAATTTTTCTTGCTTGCTGTGCCTACGCCAACAGAGGCTACAAAACTTATGTTTTAAACGAAAGTACTCCAGTGTTTTAAACGAAAGTATTCCAGCCACGCCTGTATCGCTTTTATATTGATCTAACTATAGGGCTGTAATCATTTACGAGAGTCTATATGCTACATAGAGGCCATCAGTATTTTTACAACACTTGATGAAAAATATAATTATTTGTGAACGATGAGTTTTCTTATCTGGCTCGTTTCACAACATTAATTTATATATACTGCCTATAGCCATAACAAATTTATTTATAGTGGATACTTGGTGTGCTATCAGCTGGCCTATAAATTGGCTATCGTTGCTGAGGTGCCTGGCTATTTCTGAGGGTTACTGCTTTTTTTAGCCTGAAATACATTGCTGTATAGGGTAGCACGCCTGTCTTTTATGCCATAGTTTGTTTGTTCAATACTAGGTATTTAGGTAATGAATAACCACTATAGTCAGCTCAAAACAAAAGCGATGTAATGGTAATAACATGCTATTGGCTATATTAATTTAGGTACATCTTTATCGCTTACGAGGTTAATTAGTACGCGGTCACTGATAAAGCAGAAAGTCGATAACGGCTATTTATTCAGCGAAATGCTTGGTTATTAAAACTCATCATTCAAAGCAGACATCATTGTAACATTTAATTTCATCAATATCTCTCAGTGAATACCTGTTTTTTCATAATAATTATATAGGTTGCCTGCATATATATCATGTTTTCTTACACACGACCAACGTATTGTTAGCACAGCCTTACCTTTGATCTTTGCATTCCTTAAAGCTTGTATGAGACGAACAAATTTTTCTAAAAAATCTAGAAAATTGCACACAAAAAAACCACCTAAAATTTAGGTGGTTTTTTTGTGCGGGTTTTGCAGAAGATAGACTCTACAAAACCCATGTCATACCATTCACAAAAATTAGAGTAGCAAGGAAAACAAGTGCAAGTGCTACGCACTGTAGACTAAACAAGTTTGACACAGCTAATCGTACTTTTTGGGTTTGGTATAACGATTAACCCGCTTGATCAATGAGCATATTACGTAAGTTACCGATGGCTTTGGTCGGATTTAGACCTTTTGGACAAACCGATACACAGTTCATGATACCGCGACAACGGAATAAGCTAAACGGATCGTCTAGACGTGCTAAACGCGCCTGAGTATCCGTATCACGGCTATCCATGACAAAACGGTTGGCATTCAATAAAGCAGCAGGCCCCAAGAACTTATCAGGGTTCCACCAGAACGATGGGCAGCTGGTTGAACAACAAGCGCATAAGATGCACTCATACAGACCGTTCATTTTTTCGCGTTGCTCAGGTGACTGCAAACGCTCTGTTGGCGGTGCTGGCTGGTCATTGATTAAGTACGGATGTACTTTTTCGTATTGCTCGTAGAACTGATTCATATCGACGACCAAGTCACGAACCACTGGCAAACCTGGCAATGGGCGTACGGTGACTTTTTCTGGCAACGTATTCATGTTGATTAGACAAGCAAGACCGTTTTTACCATTGATGTTCATGCCGTCAGAGCCACAAATACCTTCACGGCACGAGCGACGGAAGGTGAGCGTTTCATCTTCCTTTTTTAGGCGTAATAACACGTCAAGCAACATACGATCTGACTCTTGTAGCTCAATCGTGTACGTTTGCATACGCGGCGCTGCGTCCTGATCAGGATCGTAGCGATAGATTTCGATGGTGCGAGTACCTCGGCTCATAATGCTAAACTCCACACATAGGTGATGGCTGGCATACAAGCGTTGCAACTTAATCTTGCAAACATCAGCGCTATTCATGTTTTTCATCATAGCGCTGATTGTAGCTTGTAGCTGGCGGTCAACCTTTTAATAAATGAATAAGGGATAAAACGTTAACGCTGTTGTTATATATCAGCTATAAATCAGGTGCGCGGTCTAAAATTAATAGACACGAACTTTTGGCTCGATATAATCAACTGTCAACGGCACTTTACGAACTGGCTTATAAACGATGCGGTTGCCTTCAGAATACCACAAGGTATGCTTCATCCAATCGTGGTCATTACGGCCGTTTGGTGCATAATCGTCATCCTCTGGGCGATCGTAGTCTGCCACGCTGTGCGCGCCGCGACTTTCGTGACGATGGGCTGCTGATACCATGGTGGCTTTTGCTACTTCGTACAGATTGGCTACTTCAAACGCTTCGATACGAGCGGTGTTAAAGACTTGTGACTTGTCCGCCAGATGGATTTTGTCGATTTTTTCACCCAGTGCTAAAATCTGCTCAACCCCTTCATCCATGATCGCTTGGGTACGGAATACGCTGGCATGCTTTTGCATAGTGGCACGAATCTCATCAGCCACGTCCTGCGCATTGTAGCCGTCGGTCGACTGTTGCAGTTTGTCTAAACGCTTCACGGTAAAATCAAGCACGTGTGGATCTAGTGGCTTGTAGTCATGATCCGCATGATGGAATTCATCAACGATATGCTTACCAGCAGCACGACCAAATACGACCAAATCCAGTAATGAGTTGGTACCTAGACGGTTGGCACCGTGGACACTCACACAAGCACATTCGCCGATGGCATATAGACCTTTGACCACGTTACCTTTGGTATATAATCCGTCTTCATCTGTACCCGATTCTAGATCAGGAGTGATTACTTGACCATGAATCGTGGTCGGAATACCGCCCATCATATAATGGATGGTCGGAATGACTGGAATAGGCTCTTTGGTGATATCGACGTTGGCGAAGTTTTTACCAATCTCAAAGACTGATGGCAAACGCTTCATGATGGTTTCAACGCCCAAATGGGTCATATCCATAACGATATGGTCAGCATTGGGGCCACAACCACGGCCTTCTTTGATTTCTTGGTCCATAGAGCGAGAAACCAAATCACGTGGTGCCAAGTCTTTCACGGTTGGCGCGTAACGCTCCATGAACGCTTCGCCATCTTTGTTACGTAAGATAGCGCCTTCACCACGGCACCCTTCGGTCAATAGTACGCCTGCCCCATGAACGCCGGTTGGGTGGAACTGCCAGAATTCCATATCTTGTAATGGAATTCCCGCACGGACCGCCATGCCAATGCCGTCACCAGTATTGATATAAGCGTTGGTCGACGCGGCAAAGATACGGCCAGCACCGCCTGTCGCTAGGACAGTAATCGGCGATTGGAATACCGCAACTGTGCCCGTTTCTTGCTCAATGGCGATAACGCCGTTGATGTTACCCGCTTCGTCTTTGATCAAATCAAGCGCAATCCACTCGATAAAGAACTCAGTGCCTTGCTCTAGGTTTTTTTGATAGAGCGTATGTAGCAGCGCATGACCGGTACGGTCGGCAGCAGCACACGCACGTTGTACGGCTTTTTCGCCATAGTTTGAAGTGTGACCACCGAACGGGCGCTGATAAATCGTCCCGTCTTCGTTACGGTCAAACGGCATGCCCATGTGCTCAAGCTCATAAACGACTTTTGGCGCTTCACGGCACATGTATTCAATCGCGTCTTGGTCGCCCAACCAATCTGACCCTTTAACGGTGTCATAAAAGTGGAAATGCCAGTTATCGTTGCTCATGTTGCCCAAACTTGCACCAATACCGCCCTGAGCGGCAACGGTGTGCGAGCGCGTTGGGAATACTTTGGTCAAAACGGCAACTTTCATGCCCGCTTCAGCCAAGTGTAGTGAAGAACGCATACCTGAGCCGCCGCCACCCACGATGACTGCATCGTAGTTTAGGGTCTTGATATTGCTAATGGTATTATCTTGTCTAGTTGCCATTACGGTTTTCCTAATGCCTGTTAATGCTTAGAAGTAAATAAAAAGGTGATTCTGCATATTATTTTTGCCGTACCGAATAACTTTTGCTTCAGTACCACTTGTGCTTATCAAAGCACCATGCAAACAACCTTTAACCACTTAACTTGCATATCTATCGTTATATTGGGACTCATCACTCGCTTCACCACGGATACACCTAAGTTTTAAGTGACTGGTTAAGTCAATGTGTGCCCAACGCTATGATTGGCTATGACTATTTTTGGCGACTAACGGATGGCTTTGACATACTAAGGCAGCTAAAAATTCTGCTACGCGCACCCGTTATCGATAGTAGAGGTTATCACTCAGTGGTTAAACAGCAACAACGCCGAAACCAGTACCCCAAAAAATCATGATGCCCCAAAATAGAAACACTAAAATAGCGATAATCATCAATGACTGTAGCACTAAACGTAAACCTGCTGCGCTTGAGCCCATTTTGCCAGTGGTAATATAGTCAGTAAATACCGTCCACATCCCAACCCAAGCATGACCAGCTAACGCAAGTACAGCTATCAAACTGAATAGACGCATCGGCAAGCTGGTCATAAATGATGACCACTCAATAAAGGTCACATTACCGTGGGTCAAAAAGAAGCCCAGTAATACCACACTATAAACGGCTAAGACTACTGCACTGAGGCGCTGGATAATCCAATCGCGTGAGCCTGAACTGGTCAGACCAGTAGCGCTTTTGATTCCTGAATCATTTTTTATCATTAGAACATCACCCATACAAATGACGCGACAATTAAGATTGCTGCAATTACAAAGCTAATCATAGAAGCGGCACGGCCAGATTTTAGCTCCTCGTTCATGCCCATATCAGCAAATAAGTGCTTGACGCCCATCACAAAGTGATAAGCAATCGCGGCAACAAATATCCATGCCAAAAAGCGCACGAATACGTTGTCAAATACGGTCTCAAAACTCTCAGGCGACGCCAACGAGTTCTGTAGTAACCACAGCATGACAGGAATCAATAAAAATAAAACAATGCCAGAAATACGATGCAAAATTGAGGCAATTGCAATCGGTGAGCTGTTAACGCTAATCACTTGGCTCAAAGGCAGATTAATAGGTCTGTTGCTTTTCACAGCGGGCATCCTTTTTTGCGGTTGTGTCTGGTAGTTACTTATGGTTTGGCAATCGTCTACCAAACACACCGAGTACTACTCAAGACGAATAAGGTAAGGAAGAGCTAGCTGACTTCGTATAGTTTGCGTCAAATATGAAGAGAGGATAGTGCAGTATAGGGAATCAATAAACCGTTTCATGTCGTTGGTCGAAATGACAGATCTAAAGAAGCCTCGCCATTATACAACAAAGAAAAAACATGAATAACATCGATTAACCAGCCTATTTTTACGAGACATATTAATAAAAAATGACGCTATCCTGTCATTTTGTATTGATACAAACGTTTTGCTAAATTTAAGTGCTTGTATTAAACGCTTAACATTTAAACAATTAAAAATAAAGCCACTAAAAACAACACCCAAACCATAGATTCGGGGTCTTATCGATTCAATCGTTTATCGAAACAGTATCGAGTCTTGCTCGTTTGCTATTTAGCCATATTCAAATACTCAAACAACCAGTATCCAAACAACCAGCTTTAAACGATACCATATCCTAACTACTTCTCAATTTGTACAATACGAGTGCCAGTTAAGTATTATCAATTATAAAATGACTGAGCGACAATTACAAATTTATCCCCTGAGTAGTAAAAAAGGCACACTAAGTGAGCAAATAAATAGAGAACATTAATAATGGTTGTCTAAAAATGTTTGATTTTACCAAAATTTATGGCCCACTCTATTTGTCTGTTGCTCATACTCTGCCTGTTTCTAACACAAATATTTATAACACTTACCGTATTATTCTGTTAAAAATCTTTAAAAATTACGTGAATAATGTAGCTCTACTTATAGTTTTAAAAGAGGTACTTTTAAGCAAAATAACCGATTAGACATATTTTGATACAAAAATTACAGTGGTTACACACGGCTAAACCGTGTCACTTGGTGGGATTGTCGGTAAAAGTCTTTTCAAATCATATTGAATTGCTGCTAATATACCCTGCGTATCAAGTGGCTTAAATAAATTTAAACTATTTGGTGAATCGATAACGCGAGGGTATGCGTCTGTCGTGAATTTATTCTAACAAGTTAAAACTAATGGAGAGCAATTTATGGCTGACAATAATGCCAAACTAACCGTAAATAGTGAAGAGTACGAACTTCCTATCATCAAAGGTACTTTAGGGCGCCCAGTTATCGATATTGCTGCTTTACAAAACTCAGGGTTTTGGTCTTATGATCCTGGTTTTAAAGTAACGGCTCCTGTTGAATCAAAGATTACCTTTATTGATGGTGGTAAAGGTGAGTTATTATACCGCGGCTACCCTATCGACCAGTTAGCAAAAAACGCTGAATACTTAGAAGTGGCTTATGCACTGATTCATGGTGACCTACCTAATAGCGAGCAAAAAGCAGACTTCTTTGAAAAAATCCGTAAGCATACGGCCGTTCATGACCAACTGCGTAAGTTCTTTGAAGGCTTCCGCCGTGACGCGCATCCAATGGCGATTATGGTCGGTGTCGTTGGTGCTTTATCTGCCTTTTATCACGATAAGTTAGACATCAGCGATGAAGATCATCGTGAAATCACGGCTATTCGTCTAATCGCAAAAATGCCTACATTAGCGGCTATGAGTTATAAATACTCACAGGGCGAACCGTTCATGTATCCACGTAATGACTTTGGCTACGCAGAAAACTTCTTATATATGATGTTTGCAACCCCTGCTGATGTCGATTATAAAGTAAACCCAATCATCGCTGATGCGATGGACAAAATCTTTACCTTGCACGCTGACCATGAGCAAAACGCTTCGACATCTACCGTACGTCTAGCCGGCTCTACTGGCGCTAACCCTTACGCTTGTATCGCTGCTGGTATCGCTGCTTTATGGGGTCCTTCACATGGCGGCGCTAACGAAGCTGTTCTTGAGATGCTAGACGAGATCGGCTCTGTTGAAAATGTTCCTGAATTTATGGAAAAAGTGAAGAGCCGTGAAGTGAAGCTAATGGGCTTTGGTCACCGTGTTTATAAAAACTTTGACCCACGCGCACAAGTGCTGAAAAAGGCTTGTGATGAAGTATTGGAAGCTTTAGGTATCGACGATCCTAAGCTTAAGTTGGCTATGGAACTAGAAAAAATCGCTTTAGAAGATCCGTTCTTCATCGAGCGTAACCTCTATCCAAACGTTGACTTCTACTCTGGTATTATTCTAAAAGCTATTGGTATCCCAACGTCAATGTTTACGGTTATTTTCTCACTAGCCCGTACCTCAGGTTGGATCAGCCATTGGATCGAGATGCATAGCGCACCGTTCAAAATCGGTCGTCCACGTCAGTTGTATACAGGTGAGACGCATCGTGACTTCGTTAAAGTGGAAGACCGCAAATAAGCTTTAGTATTTGATTGATTAATTAATTGAAGCCCCATAAAAATCCCGCCAAAGTGCGGGATTTTTTATGGGCTGCATTTACAACTATTCGCTTAACGACAGATGGGTTTGAGTCATTACTCAAAGGCTTTTAAGGTCTGCTCATATTTAGCAATTTGTTCATCGTAACCTTCAATGGTCTCATTAAATTTTGTCATTAACATCTCAAATTCTTGCTGCTGGGTTCGTTTCATTTGCTGCATATCTAGCACTTGCTGAGCTTCTATTTGCTCCCAAACCTGATGCTGAATCACCAAACGCGCCAGTGCTGGGCTTTTTGCATTAACCCGTCCAGCAATTTCCGCATCTTCAAACAACTGCGGCACCAAGGTGGCAACATTAATCAACGTATCGGTATCTTCGGCACTAAGCGGCGTGGTCACAGGTTGATAGAGCGCCTCCATTACTTGCTGGTAGCGTTCGATAATTTGCGCTTCTGTGAGTATCGTAGGCTTGCGCGGCTCGAGGCTGATGCGTTTTAACACAGTCAAATCACGCTCACCGACTTCCGTGCTAGTATTAATATCATCTTCAGCCGCTATTTCGTTAACAGCGTCATTAGCAATATCACTGGCACTGTTAGTGTCACTGTCGACATTAGCCATTGGAGATGTAGGCGCTACTGTCGACGAAGTAGCACCACTAGCCATTCCAGCATTCTTTTCAATATTGATACTGTCGTTATTTTCATTATTGCCGGCGATGTCATCGTTATTGTAGCTGTCATTGTTATCACTGAAGTCGTCCGTCGTACCATTTAGCAATAACGACTCTTGCGGTACTGAGGCATCAGCTGCTTGTAGCGACTCGTACTCTGCTTGCAAACGACGCTGCAACCCTTGCGCTTGGGCGACATATATAGGCTGGTACTGTTCTATACGAGCAGCAGCCGAATCGCTTTTTTGCATAGGCTGACTGTCCTCTTCAGCCGTTTTCTCAGTGGTTTGGCTGTCATCTGGCACTGGTGGTGTTTCTGCTTGTTGCTGACAACCGCTCAACAATAAGACACCTGTCATTGCTGCTGCAAGCAAGGTTGGCGCTTGGCGTGGACTCATGAGGCCTTTATCTACAAGGTTATGATGAGTATCAATAGTCGGTTTTACTGATAAAAATTTAAACATTTGAGTACACACCCTTGGTTAAAAGCAGAAATATTAAATCATGACATACGGGTTAAGACTTGAGCGAGCTTTCATTAGTTTCATTAGCATGGCTACTACCAGCAGGAACGACTGGTGGCGCTATTAGAAACGGAATACAGCTTTCTAAATCCTGACAGTACTGCCCACGCTGACGGCGGATAAAGTAATCTTGTACCATGCGCGCTTGCTGCTCGATACCGTATTTAAAGAAGCACTTGCCTGTTTCAAACACATAATTGTAGCGACGGTCAATGAGCGCGCCACGTACGACTTTTAGACCTTGCTGCAACTGCCAGACGTGGGTCAGCTCATGTATCAACCAGCTTTGCTTATTGAGCGACGTTTGGCTAAAATCTACAATCCAGTCTGCTGGGTGAAAATAAATATTCCCATTGGGACTCACCGCATAATTTTTGAGCACCCACCAAGCGGTCTTTAGCTGAACGTTATCAAGTCTAATACTGTCAGCGAACACTGAACGAGCCAGCGCTATCTCACCAGCTGTCAGCTGTCGTGATTGCGGTTTTTCTGGATGGCGATTCAATAAGCGCTTAAAAGTCGATGGTGTTACCATTAATATCCTACCTTATGCTCAATAAATCAATGCTTAATATATCCCAAGTCATAAACTAAGTCATAAACTCTGTTAGAGCATTAATAGGGATAAAAATATAAAAACCAAAGTATTTGGGACATAAGCTGTACACTTAGCTGACTTTTATTAACGTAAATCTGCGTTAGCCTAGCTCATATAATACCCAATACCAGCTTATATAATGATCAATAAAATTTATCTTATTTTTCTAATTTAATTGCTATTTTATAATAGAGAGTCCCATGCCGCCTAACTTTCATACCGACACCCCACTCGCCCAGCGTATGCGCCCAACGACGCTTGATGCCATTATTGGTCAAGAGCATTTGTTAGCAAAAGGAGCACCGTTAAGACGCTTAGTGGAACAAGGACATCTGCCGTCGATTATTTTGCATGGCGAAGCAGGTATCGGCAAAACCACCATCGCCATGCTATTGGCTGATGCCGTTGGACGACCATTCCATGCGCTGTCTGCGCTAAATACTGGGGTGAAGCAACTGCGAGAAGTGCTAGATAGCAAAGACTCTCTAAGCTTTGAGTCACCGGTGGTATTTATCGATGAGATTCACCGTTTTAATAAAGCCCAGCAAGATGCGTTACTTGGCGCGGTAGAGTCTGGCGATATTACCTTGATTGGCGCGACGACTGAAAACCCTTCTTTTAGCGTCAATAACGCCCTGTTATCACGTTGCCAAGTATATCGCTTGGAGCCACTGACGCCTGAGCAAATTGCAGCAGTATTACAGCGGGCGCTCTCAGAAGATAATGTATTTAAAAAGTTGACTGTAGATTTGCAGGCGCAAGAAACCATCAGCCAATTGGCACATGGTGATGCGAGAAAGGCGCTAAACTTATTAGAGCTGGCGATTCAAACGGCTGACACCAACCAATCACCGCTCATCGTCGATGATGCTTTAGTCGCTCGTGTCGCCCAGACCGCGCTGGTGCGCTACGATAAAGACGGCGAGCAGCATTATGATATCGTCTCGGCCTTGATAAAATCCGTACGCGGCTCTGATCCTGATGCGGCGCTGTACTGGATGGCGCGGATGCTGGTCGGTGGTGAGCCTGCTGATTTTATTGCGCGGCGCTTGGTGATTTTGGCCAGTGAGGACATCGGCAATGCTAACCCCAATGCGCTACTACTCGCCGACGCTGCCTTGCGTAGTGTGCAATCTATCGGCATGCCCGAAGCGCGCATTACATTAGGCCAAGTGGTGGTCTATCTGGCGACCAGTGCCAAAAGCAACAGCACTTATAAAGCCATTAATGCGGCGATGAGTTTGGCAGAAAAAGATGCCTCACCTGTCCCGCTGCATCTGCGTAATGGTGTCACTAAGTTGATGCGCAATCAGGGCTATGGACAAGGTTATGTTTATCCGCACGACTATCCCAATCATTACTACGCTCAAAGCTACTTACCAGATAATTTGCTGGGCACAAGATTTTATGAGTTTGCGGACAATCAGCGTGAACAACACAGCAAACAGTTTATGGATTGGCTAAAAAGCCAAGCGGCAAGTAACGAATAAGCTCGAGTGGTATTTATTATTGATAACACACATCACTGTTTTTGAGCTACTGAGCGATAGAGTTTAGAGATGAGGCAGCATGCTGGGGTGAAAAGCGTTAAAATGGCCTCATAACGATACAGATAGTCGGTTCAAAATAAAAGCGATACGATTGTAGTAAAATAAATAGCACTGTATCGGTTTTAAAGTAAATCTACTAGGGGCTGTATAGAATTCAAATCAGCGGCAGCCAGATAAAGACACAAGCGAGAATTACGGCAGCCTCATAGCTGGCTTTAAGCTTATCAT
>NZ_RRYX01000090.1:0-12498 GCF_014861375.1 Psychrobacter sp. FME5
GTATAGAGGGTAATAACTGTCGCCTTAGACACCGATTAAGACGAGCGGTTAGAAAGACTTGTTGCTTCTCAAAAAAGCTTGATAATCATTTTAAAGTGTTTGATTTGGTGTTCTTTTACATCAATTATGGCTACGTCTGATGCCAGCATACTTTTTAGAACACCACCTTATCGCGTATTGGCTTTTTTATTGTAGAGAAGATTTTAAACAAACCATTAAGCTTGCAGGCTTCGCACCCACTGGACAATTTGGTCGCTCGGTAACGCACCTGATTGGCGTGCGACTTCCTTACCATGTCTAAATGCAACCATGGTTGGTAAACTGCGAATGTTATACGGTGCTGCCGCTTGCTCGTATTTATCGGTCTGTATTTTGGCAAAGACCACTTGCGGCAGCTGGCTGGCAGCGGTTTTAAACTCTGGTGCCATCATTAGGCACGGCTGACACCAGCTTGCCCAAAAGTCTACGATGGTCAATACATCGTTTTTTTGGATGACTTTACTCACTGTTTGGGCATTTAATTCATGAGGACTGGCAGTCAATAATGACTGACCACATTTACCGCACTTTGGCGCAGCGCTTAGCTTTTCAGAGGGTATGCGGTTGGTCGCTTGGCAATGCGGACATACAAGATGGAAGTTTTGCTCACTCATTATTGGACTCCTTGAAAATAGCAGAGGCGCCCGTCAAACAAAGCGCCCATACTTACTTATTCATTTATGATAACTTTTATCATCGTTTTAATCGCTGTTTAACGTTTGCAAGTATTCATACCCAGCACTCTATACAAAGGACAAAAGCGGAATAGCCCTGTTAGTAAAGGAACCAGACCAATCACACCCCACCAGCTTTGGAAATACAAACCCAAACCGATAATCACGACACCAACGATAATACGTAATAAACGTTCAGTACTTCCGATATTCATTTCCATGGCTAAATCCTCACGTGTCATTGAACAAATCATAGAAAACATACTAGCCATTTTTTTATATTATAGATTGATGGTACATGACTAGTATGCTGATGGCTGGTATTTTTATTGTGCGTGCATAACTGTTTTCTTATTTATTTTTGCTAAAAAAACTTTAATTTTATTGCCCGAGTACATTAATAGGTACTTTTAAATAACGAGTACCGTTGTCTTCTGGTTTTGGAAAGTGACCAGCATCAATATTGATTTGTACCGACGGAATAATCAGACGCGGCATCTCAAGCGTGGCATCGCGGCGCTCACGCATCTCTACGAACTCCGCTTCATTAATACCATCTTTTATATGAATATTACCGAGCTTTTGCGCTGCTACAGTGGTGGTTGGGCAATGCTTGCGCCCTTTACTAGGGTAATCATGGCACAGATACATGATGGTATCATCAGGCAAGGTCAGCAGCTTTTTGATAGACTGATACAAGGTTTTGGCATCCCCTCCTGGAAAGTCACAACGCGCTGTACCGACATCAGGCGCAAACAAAGTATCACCAACGAAGACCACTGTCTTTTCATCATCAGCGGCAAGGTAGGCCATGTCAGCCCTTGTATGACCCGGCACATACATAGCCGTAATCGTGATGCCGCCAAGTGTTAGCGTCTCACCATCATCCGTCAAAATATCGAACTGACTGGCATCCGTACGGAAGCTGGTATCAAAGTTAAAGATTTGCTTAAATATTTTTTGTACTTCTGTGATATGTTGACCAATGACCAATTGTCCACCGAGCGTTTCTTTTACGTGAATGGCGGCTGATATGTGGTCAGCATGGGCATGGGTTTCTATGATATAAACCAGCTCCCAACCGTGCTCACGAACGAAGGTAACCACCTCGTCAACGCTAGCGGTAGCCGTACGCCCCGATTTAGGGTCAAAATCCAATACGGGATCGATAATGGCACACACTTGCTGCTGAACATCGGCAAGTACGTGGGTAAAAGTTTCTGTGTCGCTATGTAAGAAAGAATGAACTTGCATGGCTACCTCTTTGCTTTTATATGAATGTTTTATTTTTTAATAAATTCTTACGTATAATAGGTCTGCGTTTATAAGATTTGGATCTACCTATTCACTATCTATGTATAACAATATAGCAACTACTAAACAATTTATCAATTTATATAATGTAATTAATGATAACTTGATATAAATGATAATATCATTGATAATTAACTATATAAGCCCAAACTTTATCCATACACTCTCTATCTTCTACTTATGTCTCATATAAGGAGCTCGCTCTGACTACTTCTACTTCAGCATTGAGCACATCTACCTCTGGTGATATTGATACGATATCACCTAGCGTAGCAGACTTCGCACCGAATGACCTTGCTGAGCAAATGCAGCAAGCATCGATGCAAGCCAGCCAGTTGTTAAAATCGCTCTCGCATCCTGATCGTTTACTACTTTTATGTCAGCTGACTCAAGGTGAATACTGTGTCAGTGAGCTTGAGAGTTTGGTCGGTGTTGGTCAACCAAGCTTATCGCAGCAACTTGGTATCCTACGTAAAGATGAGCTGGTCACAACTCGCCGCGAAGGCAAGCAAATCTACTATAGTATCGCTAGTGACGATGCTTTAGCAGTACTACAGTTACTGTATGAGCGCTTTTGTAACAAAACGGACGGTTAATTTACGGGTTAAATTTTATTAAGACCTTTTAGTTAACACAATGCTTGGCTGCAATTCACCTTTTTTATTATGATGACATATAACTATGCCTTCTATCGCCGCTCGCCTGATTCCTGCTTGGTTACGTCAATACCAACTGTCTGCCTTACCAACTGACATCATCGCAGGGATTGTGGTCGGTGTACTCGTTATCCCGCAAAGTTTGGGCTATGCGGTGTTGGCAGGACTGCCACCCGTTTATGGCTTGTATGCAGCTATTGTGCCAGTCGCTGTTTATGCGTGGCTAGGCTCTAGCAATGTACAAGCAGTAGGTCCTGCAGCTGTTACCGCGATCATGACCGCCAGTGCTTTACACCCTTATGCGGATAAAGGCGCTGAGCAGTACGTCCTGATGGCAGGCTTGCTGGCATTTATGCTGGGCGCTATTTTGTGGCTCGCAGGGAAGCTCAAATTGGGCTGGATTATGCAGTTCATTAGCCGCGGCGTGTCATCGGGTTTTATTAGTGGTGCTGCCGTACTTATTTTTACCAGTCAGCTCAAATATTTGACCGGCATACCTATCGCTGGAAACGGCTTAATCGGTTACTTATCGAGTATGCTGATGTATGCTCGCCAGTTACATCCATTGACACTACTCATTGGAGCAACTGCCTTTATACTGATGGTTATGAACCGTTACGGTAGCAAATGGGTATGGCGGTCTTGGTTATCGCCTTCTTATGCTAAATGGGCGGAGCGGCTATTTCCGCTCATACTTCTCGCTATCGCTATTGCCCTTAGTAGCAATCTAGATTGGACCACAAATGGCGTAGCAACAATCGGTAGTGTTCCACAAGGACTGCCAACTTTTACATGGCCTTATTTGCCAGACTTTCATGACGCCCTCAATTTATTGCCGACTGCAGGATTAATGGCGCTCATTGCCTTTGTATCTAGCAGCTCAGTCGCCAGTACTTATGCGCGTCTGCGTAATGAGACATTCGATGCCAACCGTGAGCTGACAGGATTAGGGCTTGCCAATATCGCTGGTGGTTTTTTCCAAAGCTTTCCCATCGCTGGTGGTTTTTCGCGTACCGCTATCAACGTTGAATCAGGCGCAAAAACGCCACTGGCGAGCTTAGTAACGGTACTGGTTATGGTTGCCGCTTTGATAGCATTTGGCAATATCCTTGCGCCACTGCCCTATGCTATTTTGGGTGCGACCATCATGGCTGCTATCATTGGTCTTATCGATATGACGACCTTGAAGTCTGCCTGGCAACGGGATCGCTTAGATGCCGCCAGTTTTATGGCAGCATTTGCTGGTGTGCTGATATTCGGCCTCAATACCGGCTTGGTAATCGGTATTATGGTATCTTTTGCCAGTTTGATTTGGCAATCGAGCAAACCACACGTTGCTGTAGTTGGTCAATTGGCAGGGACAGGGCATTTTCGTAATATCAATCGTCATGACGTAGTAACTTTTCATAATTTATTGATGCTACGTATCGATGAAAGCTTGTTCTTTGGCAATAGTGAATCCGTCCATCGTAATGTGATACTAACCACACGGCAATACCCAGAAGCTCATGAAATCATTCTTATTATGTCAGCAGTCAATCACATCGATTTGACCGCACAAGAGATGCTTATTAGCCTCAATCAAGAGCTTTTGAGCCAAAATAAGCACTTAAGCTTTAGCTTTATCAAAGGCCCAGTGATGGATATCATTGAAAGTACACCAGTCATTACCCGTCTTTCTGGACAAGTCTATTTAAGTACTATGGATGCGGTGAATGCGCTGAAAGACATCTAACTACATAGCCAGATGACTTTCAAACAACTTGTATAATTGATTCACTTTAAAGCTGATACGAGTGCTACCAACGTATCGTTTTTATGTAGAACTGCCTATATATTTAATGTGTCACGATAGATATTGTCTGTGACAAAATATAGATATGATAAAAGCTGTGTTATTCTAAATTGGTATAAGCCGTGAAAACCACGGTCTGTAGAAAAAACCCTTAACCTATAGCCTTTAGAAATATAGCCTTTAGAAATATAGCTTTTAAAGAATAGCACTTAGCTACCACACTCTATATCCAAACGCCTTTTAATATACGCGACCGAAATGACTTATGACCGATAATTTAACGATTTACAAACAGATTTACCCGAGCCAATGTATGAAGATAGCGGAGCTTGGCTATCGTTCTGTGCTCAATATACGCCCTGACGCTGAGACAGAAATGCAGCCCAATAGCTGTGATTTTACCAGTGCAACAACAAAAGCCAATCTAACTTATCACCATCTACCATTTGATGATGAACGATTAAGCATGGCCACTGTCGAGCAGTTTGCTGATTTTTACCGTTCGATGCCCAAACCCATTCTTATGTTTTGTGGTACAGGGGCCCGCGCCAAACTGCTTTATCAAAGTGCTCTCATGCAAGGGCTGCTATAAAACTGGCTATAAAAATACGATAGCGTTTACATATGGTATCTTTAGAAAGCTGTCCATTCAGCTTAGTCTAAGGCTCAGTACTTCTATACCAAATACTCCACTTTTCATATAAAAACAATAAGGAGCTCTTATGAGCCATCAAGTTAGCATTACCGGACAAATCACCCCTGACCAAGTACCAATGATTGCCGAAAATGGCTTTAAAACCATCATTAACAACCGTCCAGATGGTGAAGAACCCAATCAGCCAACCAGCGCTGAGATTGAAGCAGCAGCTAAAGAAGCAGGGCTTGCTTATAAAGAAGTGTCTTTTGCCGGTAGTGAACTCAATCAAAACCACGTTGAAGAGTTTGCCGATTTCTTTAATCAAGCCGAGCAGCCAATGTTAATTTTTTGCCGTACCGGTAATCGCTCGACAGGTATTTATGAGGCAGCAAAGAAAATGGATTTGTTAGACGACTGATATCATAATCAATAACTTAAAGCAATAAACCAAGAAGCCCATATAAATATATGGGCTTTTATAATATTTAAGACTATATTATTTAAAACCATATTTTAACTGCTAAAAGCGATACCGCCACAAGGAATGTGGGCTATTAAAAAGGTCATTCGAATATGACCTTTAATTTTACAAGGAATGTTTTATGAGTAATAGTGTGTTAGCTCTACTGCCTTTAGCCCTTGCCTATATTATGTTTACCTTAGGGACAGGTCTAAAACCCAGCGACTTCAAGGTCATCGTTAATCATCCCAAAGCGTTTGTTGTCGGCTTAGTGAACCAAGTCATTTTTGTGCCTTTGGTTGCTTTAGCTGTCGTATTAATGATGTCTCCGCCACCAACTATCGCCTTTGGTATCATGCTGATTAGTTTTTGCCCGGGCGGTGTGACCAGTAATATGCTTACCTTTTATGCCAAAGGCAATGTGGCGCTGTCGGTAGCACTCACTGGTGTGGTTAGCCTGTTATCAGTTGTGACCCTACCCATATTAATCACGCTGGCTTTTAATCACTTTATGCAAGACCAAGCAGGCTCTATCAGCGCGGTAAAAATTGGCGTAGTGATGTTTTTATTGACGGCTTTGCCAGTTAGCATTGGTATGCTTGCACGCTATAAATTCACTGACTTTATGATGCGTAGAAGCGGCATCCTAAATGGATTAGCCAGTATCTTCTTTGTATTGATTGTCTTGGCTGCCATCGCTTCTAACTGGCAATTATTACAAGAGCAGTTGGCATCTATTGGGCTAGAGCTTGTCTTCATCATTGTGGTTTTATTTGCGTTGAGTATTTTGACCTCTAAAGCAATGAAGCTTAGCTGGTTCGATAGCAAAACCATCTCCATCGAAACCAGTATTCAAAATAGTACGACTGCCATCACCTTAGCACCTATCATCATGGGAACAGCCGTTGGCCTACCTGCTATCGCTCTGCCTGCTGCTGTCTATGGCGTATTGATGTATGTGATTGCGCTGCCAGTTATTGCTTTGATTCGGAATAAAAACTAAACCTTGTATAGCGTTTGATCGTAGTTTTGACAAAAACTATTGATAGCTGGCCATTCATAATGTCAGCATATTTTTGGAAGCTAGCCTAATAATTATCTTTTAATGGATAGTCATTAGGTTCTATATAACCTTTGTCTTTTTGATAGTTGATGTAAAAAATACTATTTTTATAGGTTTTACCCTGATTATATCCATTCACAGTTAGCTTTAGACGGTAAAACCCGTTTACCGTTTTACTGGTATCAATTTCTAAATCAGCACTTCTATCATTACATAGACGCTGCCCCTGACCACCACAACCGTCTGAACCACCACTATCAAAACCTGCGCCAATCCAGTTCTCTATTATACCGCGACCATCTGGCGTCAATATGACAAAGCTTGTACTGGTGTAACCTTGATGCGTATCACCATGCTCGTTCATAAAGCCCCACGTATTTGGGGCAAACTGTTCTAAATCCCAACCCCCCAGGCCAAGCCCCCAACTACCTGCATTCATATAAGGATTGGCCGACTCAACTTGCCAACCTTCACCTTTAGGCTTTAAAACAAACATACCGACTAAACCACTAGCGCCATGACCACGTAAAACTTCTTTACCATTTTTATCAAAGCTAACATCACCTGTAATCAATATATATAAGCGTTTACCTTTATCCGTCTCTATGACTTTTTGCCTATCGATATCGATGCAATAGCCTGTCATATAAGGTTCTCTAGTTAAACCATTGACTGAACCAGAAGGAGCAATCGCACCATGACACCCTAATGCTTCGTTATAAAGCGGATAGTACGGCTTGAGGATATCCATTACACTATCAGCAGCAGAGGCTATACCGCATATCGATGAGACTATAATAACGAACGCTACTTTTCTTAAGCTGAGTAATACTAAATTAGATTTGAACATCTTAAATACTTCCCTTGAAGCTCTCAAAAAAGTTGTTATCGTTCATTTTTATGAAACACAAATATAGTTATGAATATAAATCAAAAGCTGACATCTTTCATTGGATAATCATTGGGTACTTGATACCCTAATCGGGGCTGATATTTAATCATATAGACTTTATTTTTATATACCTTGTCATCTTCAAAACCATTTAGCGTAACCTCTAACGGATAAAACCCATTAATTATCTTCTTCTTATTAACGCCTAGTTTAGCTTTTAAAAGTGTGCAGGTATCGGCATCAGGATTGCTACAGCTTCCTGCTGACCCAGCTCCTGCATTAGAATGTTCATACTTGGCTTCTACCCAGCTTCTTCTAATACTACTATCGTCTGGAGTAAGTAACACAAAAGCCGAGCCTGAATGAACCCAATGCGAATCACTATGAATGTTAATAAATCCCCACTTATCAGGGGCAACTTGTATCAGCTTCCAGTCTTTTAGCCCTTTACCAAAAGCACCTGCATTCATCGCTGGATTGGCGGATTCTACCTCCCAGCCTGAACCTTGTGGTTTTAGAACAAACATGCCTACTAGACCAGAAAAGACATGTGCCCCATATGCTTCGCTACCGTCTTCATTAAAACCTATGTCACCAATAACTAATACATACAATCTTTTGCCTTTTTTAGTTTCCATCTCTAGTTGTCTATCAATCTCAATGCAATATCCGCTTTGATAAAACGCGCCTTCACCACCTGATGAGCCATCATTAGCAATAATACCTCGACACTGCTTTGTCTCATTATAGATAGGGTAATACTCTTTAATAATTTCATTAACGCTTTTCGCTGAGGCAACATTTGATAAGCTCATAAGCATAATTGCACCAATAGCGCTGAAAGTTATTTTTGCTACTTTAGATTTTGCCATGTTTTCTCTTCTCTCATGAGGTTAAATTTAACGCTTATAAATGTTCTAGCCCATCTAGTTCTCTAAACCTATAGGATAGTTATCAGGTATCTGATAGCCCTGACCTTTTTTATAATAAAAGGTATAATTTGCATTTTTATAAGTCTTATTGTTTTTGCGACCGTTGACGGTAAAGTGTAGAGGATAAAAACCATCAACGACTTTACTCGTATCAATGTGCTGTAGTTTGGCTTTGATATCATCGCAGACCCGTTTTACCTCATCGCTACAAAGATCAGTATAAGCACTAAAATTACTATTATTGATGGCGCTTTTTATAATATTTTGCCCATTAGGCGTTAATATAACCAAACTGGTTTCTACATAGCCCAAATACTCGTAACTATCCTCATTTACAAAGCCCCAAGTATCGGGAGCAAAGCGCATCAACTTCCAATCACGTAGTCCCATACCTTGTGCACCCGCACTCATAATAGGACTTGCCAATTCTATTTTCCAGTTGTTACCATTTGGCTTTAAGACAAACATACCCACCAAGCCTTGGTAAAAAAGAGCGTCATTACTGTCTCTCAATCCCTCATCATGCTCACCAAATTTTATATCGCCAGTGACTAGTACATAGAGACGTTTGCCTTTATTAGTCTCAACCATAACTTGACGATCAATTTCAACACAATGACCCGCTTTGTTATCTTCATTAGAAAAGACACCATAAAAACTTGAGTCAACCACCACACTTTGGCACTTAAGTTTCTTATTATAGAATGGATAATAAGGCTTCAAGAGATTCATAAGAGTGTTGTTTGATATAGGGCTATTGATTTGAGATGTGTTCGCTAATGCCTGACTGCCGCAAAATACACAAGCGAAAGTAGCTACTAAGGTTATACGCTTTAAAATTGATGTGTTAAATGGTGCAAAACAAGCTCCTTTCACTGTAGTATCTTCGATAATCAATCTAGCTACACTCTACACAATTTACACTGCCAAACATACGTCAACTTATAGAGTTTAACAAATAGTTAATCATTTTCCATAAAAAAAGCCACCTCAAAAGAGGTGGCTTCTAAAACTAGCTTTAGAGCTAGATAACTTACTGCATTACTAAATATTCAAACGCTGATAATGCCGCTTTTGAACCCTCGCCCTGAAAGCCGTTAAAAAATTGCATGTCAATTTTAGGCTTGCAAGGAAAATCCTTTCAATAGGATTTTCAATGGGCTGGTTGATATTAAACTTAACTTACTGCATAACCAAATATTCAAACGCTGATAATGCCGCTTTACTACCCTCACCCATCGCAATATTAATCTGCTTAAAGGGTACGGTAGTCACGTCACCACAAGCAAAGATACCTTTGCGATCGGTACGGCAACGCTCATCAATCTCAATCTCACCAAAGCGGTTTAAGTCAACAAAGCCTTTGATAAACTCAGTATTCGGTACCAAACCAATCTGGATAAACACCGCTGAGATATCAAGCTCTTTGGTTTCATCAGTGTTGCGATCTTGATAAACGATTGAAGTCACTTTACCATCGTTTGCTTTAATTTCTTGGGTCGCTGCACTGGTAATGATATCGATATTGCTATTTTCTTTGGCTTTATTAATCAATACTTGGTCAGCTTTTAGGTCATCCGCAAACTCAAGCACAGTCACATGTTTAACGATACCGGCAAGATCTAACGCCGCCTCAATACCTGAATTACCGCCACCAATGACGGAGATGTCTTTACCTTTAAAGAACGGACCGTCACAGTGCGCACAGTAAGCCACGCCTTGACCTATGTTTTCATCTTCACCAGGGACACCAAGCTTACGCCACTGCGCACCAGTCGCCAAGATAATACTACGCGTCTCAAACGTCTCACCCGTGTTTAGGTTGATGGTGTAGTTTTCTTCTGCCGTCTCACCGATTTCTTTGACACTAACGTGTTCTTTGAGCGTGATATTATACTCATGCAAATGCTTTTCAAAATTTGCCGACAGTTCAGTTCCCGTTGTTAAAGGCACAGAGATTAAGTTTTCGATATCTTGGGTGTCTTTCACCTGCCCACCAATACGGTCAGCGACCATGGTTACTTTTAAACCTTTACGAGCGGTATAAATCGCGGCGGCAACACCAGCTGGACCCGCACCAATAATGGTGACATCTTGCTGCTCGAGTTGCTCAGTATCATCACTAGCCTCGCTTAACAAATCAGGAAATTGCTCTTGCAACTTCTCAATCAATTTTGCCGTGTCAATAAGACCATTGGCAAATGGCTTACCATTTAAAAATACCGCTGGTACCCCTTGGATATTATTGGCATCGACTTGCTCTTGGAATAATGCACCATCGATCATCTCATTACTGATGTCATCGTTCAGTAGCGCAAATTGGTTCAGCGCTTGCACCACTTCTGGGCAGCTGTGACAAGATAGCGATACATAAGTCTGAAACTGTAACGGCTTATTAAAGCGCTTAATCAGTTTTTGGATACCCTCATCCAATTTTAGCGTATGACCACCCGCCTGCAAAATTGCCAAAATTAACGAGGTAAATTCGTGCCCACCCGGGATACCACTGAATACGATACCGGTGTCAGTCAACGTGTCATCAGCATGGCTGACGACTTTAAAGCTAATGGGGCTTGGCAGACTGTCATCATTGGTTGACGCATCAAAATTAATCTTGTCCGTAGTGCCTGCAACTTTAGTTAAGAAATCAATCAATTCTGCACGTTTTGCATGCTCACCGCTGCCCAATACAAAGGTAATTGGACGGGTCATGTTTTCGCTATAACTTTTTACAGCATCTAATAAACTTTTATCTATCATGTTTGTTCCTCATCATTACTGAATATGTAACGGCAACGGTTATATTGCACGTTTAAGTAGGAAATACTTGGTACTAATTATTTTATCTGACACGTTATACGTAATAGGCTTATGCCCTTTGATGGCTCTATTATCATAGGTTTAGCGATTTTGGGCAAGCGGAGAAACTCAAACCTTACGTTTTATAAAACCAATCATAAATAGGTATAATAAATTAAATTTAAATATATAGACAGATAATAGCCATGGTATCTAGTGATTTTTTTCGCTACAATCGAGTAAGACAGATAAGAAAAATTCCTATTTGTCTCATTGCAGATTCGCTGTTATGCATGCTTTTATGTATATTTATTAAAGGCATTTTCTGCTGGTATTAAGCCTTATCGCTGTTTCTGAATGTTGAACACACTTCAACTAATACCATTCACAAAAATTAGAGTAGCAAGGAAAACGAGTGTAAGTACTACGTCTTGTGGACTAAACGAGTTTGAAGCCGCTAATCGTACTTTTTGGGTTTGGTATAAGATAGCGGCTTGGCTTAATCAAAATCAAGTCTCAAAATCATAGCAATTCATCACAGCAATCTTCACTACCATGCGCCAGTGCTTAACGCATGACAGCGCTTCATAACAAGGATGACCACATGAGAAAGACTGATACATGGCAAGACAACAGAGAAATTATTGCCGAGCTGAAACAAAAAGACAGCCACTTTGCGAGTATTTTTGATGAGCATACTAAGCTGGATCAACAAATCAATCAGCTTAATAAAGATGCGGTTCAAAACGCCAGCCGCGATGATGAAATTGAGCAAATGAAAAAGCGCAAACTACAGCTCAAAGATGAAATATATAAGATAATTGATAAAAACAAACTGCAATCTCACGCCTAATACTGAGCTTATAATAGACATACGAATATAAAAGCAGTTGGTGGTGTGTCAGAAAGTATGCTGAAGAAATAAAGGAGGGTGACAGCCAAAGCAAGATGATATATTTGAGGTTATGAAGACACAAATAGATATCAGCTGCCCCGACTGTCACAGTCCCAGTTTAAAGAAAAATGGCAAAAAAAGCTATGGCAAGCAGAATTATCAATGTAAGGACTGCAAACGTCAGTTTATTGGCGACCATGCATTAACTTATAACGGCTGTCACTCTAAAGTGGAAGAGCTTATACGGCTCATGACAGTTAGAGGCTGCGGTGTTAGAGACATAGCTGTTATAGCCTCAGTCAGTATCGGTAAAGTATTGAGCACCATAGGCTCATCTGTTTA
>NZ_RRYX01000091.1:0-12449 GCF_014861375.1 Psychrobacter sp. FME5
CGTATTAGTAAGCATTTAATCTAAATGGCAGTTACACAGAATCTGGGATGGTCTCAAAAACTGGCACGAAATTATAAGTCTATGCTGTATTTGGCTTGTACTATGATTCATTGTAAACTGAATTAGGAACACGCCCTAATATTGTTATTGGCATTAAATTCATTTCGTTATATTACTCTCTACTCTTAATATATTCTCTCAGTTAATCATAACTGTCCAGTGATTCATTGTAGTAAACCTGCCAAGAAGGAGTAAAATCATCGCTATTAAGATAAAAACCCTTTCCAATTAGAAAAAAACTTAACCATATTAAAAGAAAAGCAATTGATATTGAAGTTCTTCTAAAAAACTTCCTATGTTTCATATTAATACTCAACTTCTGAAAATATTAGTAGCCATATAATTCGTTATATTTATTTTCCATTTGGTCTATATATTAATTTGCTGACTCTACTCCTTCTTCTATGATGATTTTATCAATTTATTTTTTCATAAGTATATAATTCTTATCAACTAGATAGCGTGCGTCATTTAATTCATCATTATGATTTTTTTTGGTAATTAAGTAACCATGACCAAATCCAAACAATCCTACAGCGAAAAATGCAATAACAAGTGTTTTCTTATTTATTAGAGCTTTGTACGCTGCCATAATTTTAAAGTTGGGTTTTAGCATACTATTTGCACACAGCTATTTTTTAACATTTTTCTGAGCCTCAGCAATCAACTCATGAATCTTGGCACTTTCTTTTAACACACAAACGTCATATGCAGAGAGCGGCTCAGGTTCCTGCTCCTTTGCCTGTGCTTGCTTGGCTTTTTGTTCTAGATATTTTTGCAGATCATCTTGGTCAGAGTTATTAATCGTTTCTCTTTCTTACTTTTTAATATCCACAAAAAACGGCACTGAAATCAGCGCCGTTTTATAAGTCATGATAATTTAAAAGCTAACTAAGAGTCACCAAAATCAATCCCAGCTTAAAATCACTTTACCGCATTGCCCACTTTCCATGATATCAAAGCCTTCTTGAAAATCATCAATGTGCAGGCGATGGGTAATGATGGGCGACAAATCAATACCGCTAATCAGCATTTGCTCCATCTGATACCAAGTCTCCCACATCTCACGCCCATAAATACCTTTTAGGGTTAACGCCTTAAAAATAATCTTGCTCCAATCCACCGTGGTGGTGTCAGGTAAAATGCCCAAGAGAGCGATTTTAGAGCCGTTATACATGTTACTAATCATCGAATCAAAGGCCTGAGGCGAGCCAGACATTTCAAGCCCAACATCAAAGCCATGCATGTTTAACGTATCGATGGCGCCTTCGATGGTTTCACCTTTGGCTGGGTTTACGGTCATAGTCGCGCCCATTTTTTTGGCAAGCTCTAAGCGATAATCGCTGATATCACTCGCCACAATATTACGCGCCCCTGCGAAGCGGCAAATCGCCGTTGCCATTGAACCAATCAGCCCCGCACCGGTAATCAGCACATCCTCACCAAGTACAGGAAATGATAAGGCGGTATGAGTGGCATTGCCAAAGGGATCCATAATGGCTGCCATGTCATCACTGATACGCTCATCGAGTTTTATGGCATTATCGGCAGGTATCACCAAATATTCGGCAAACGCGCCATCGCGGTCAACGCCCACGCCTATAGTGTTTTCGCACACATGTAGCTTACCACGGCGGCAGTTACGACAATGCCCGCAAGCGATATGTCCTTCGCCTGTGACTCGATCACCCACTTCAAAATGCTGCACACCATCGCCCACTTCACTAATGATACCGACGTATTCATGTCCGATAATCATTGGTGTTTTTATGGTTTTTTGTGACCACTCATCCCACTTATAAATATGCAAATCTGTACCACAAATGGCGGTTTTTTTAATTTTTATTTTAACGTCATTGATGCCAACTGTAGGTTCTGGCATGTCTTGCATCCAGATGCCTTTCTTGTCATGGGCTTTAACCAGTGCTTTCATACTTTTCTCTTATTTAGCTGTGTTGCATTTTATTGTTGAATCTAGATAAATACTGAACTGCTCTTAGGGTGTGTTAAACACGTTCTAATCAATCACCTTCATTTGCTTGGCGACTTTGATGAAGGCGGCGATACACTGGTCTAGCTGCTCGCGAGTATGGGCGGCAGAGAGCTGGACACGGATGCGAGCCTCGTCTTTAGGTACGACAGGATAGAAGAAGCCAATCACATAAATGCCCTCGCAAAGCAGCGCATCTGCCATTTGCTGAGAGACAGTTGCGTCATAAAGCATAACCGCACAAATTGCCGATTCGGTGGGCTTGATATCGAAGCCCGCATCTTGCATTTGCTTAACGAAATAGGCGGTATTTGCATGCAATTGGTCTTGTAAGGTATTGTCTTGCGCTAGCATCTCAAACGCTTTTACCCCAGCTGCAGCCACCATGGGAGGAATGGAGTTTGAAAACAGATACGGGCGTGAGCGTTGACGCAACATCTCAATTATTTCCTTTTTACCCGTCGTAAAGCCGCCGATAGCACCGCCAAATGCCTTGCCTAAGGTACCAGTGATAAGCTCAATATCACCACGTAGATTAAACAATTCAGTCACGCCGCCACCAGTGCGACCGACGACGCCTGCTGAATGCGACTCGTCAATCATCACCATGGCATCATATTTTTGTGCCAACGCATAAATCTCATCCATTGGCGCCACATTACCATCCATTGAAAACACACCATCGGTGACAATTAAACGAAAACGCTGTGCTTGCGCCGCTTGTAATTGAGTCTCTAAATCTTGCATATCCGCATTGGCATAGCGGAAACGTACGGCTTTACACAGGCGCACACCATCAATGATTGAGGCATGATTTAACGAATCAGAAATAATGGCATCCTCGCCGGTCAGTAGTGGCTCAAATGCACCGCCATTGGCATCGAAACAGGCCGCATAAAGAATCGTATCTTCGGTATTAAAAAACTTAGAAATCGCCGCCTCTAATTGCTTATGCAAATCTTGCGTACCACAAATAAAACGCACCGATGACATGCCATAACCTGAGTCTTCAATGGCTTGAATAGCCGCCTTTTTAATCTCAGGGTGGTCAGACAATCCAAGGTAATTATTGGCACAAAAGTTAAGCACCTCACGGCCATCGGCGATCTTGATTAGCGCATCTTGCGGGGAAGTTATAATGCGCTCGGTTTTATACAATCCTGCCGCGCGTATATCGCTGATTTCTTGCTGTAGATGCTTCTGAAAAGCTTGATACATAAAGGTTCCTTTTTTAATATTATTGGAGTCTGCTTTGATAATGCAGATATTAGGACCGATGATAAGACCAAATTATCAAAGCCGCGCATCACCCTAGCTTTCAGTAAAACTGACGATATTAGAAACCAACGATATGGTGCGAGCAGTGATACTACCTATAACCCCGTAAGCGGTAATTTTATCATTAGCCCATCTCAATAAGTAGCCTAAATAGCTAAGGGGCTGTATAGAATTCAGCTAAGGAACTGACAGAGACTATTTTGTTGAAACTATATATGTTGTTTGATTATAGTATTGGCCTCAAGGCTGCCTATTCCTGTCTCATCAAGCAAAAGACATCAACTTGCGCATCTTCATAATGCCAATGATATAAGGTATTGACGGATAGATGGCTATTCATCCTTCGAACTCTCTAAAGTCTCGCCTTGCGCTTCAGCGATCAACTCATGAATCTTAGCGCTTTCTTTTAATACACAAGCGTCATACGCAGAGAGAGGCTCAGATTTCTGTTCTTTTTCTTGCTCTTGTTTGGCTTTTTCTTCTAGATATTTTTGCAGCTCATCTTGTTCGTTATATTGTGAGTGACCCATGGTTTATTCTCCTGATTATTTAATTATCCGCTATTCGCTATCCGATTTAGTATAGCGGCTAATCTTGCGTTGTTGTCTTCGATATATTTATCACCTAGCGCGATGATCTCAGCCGCTGATTGCACGGTTTTGGGATAATCTTTAAGTCCACTTTGGATAGCGTCATTGCCATTTGCGACCATCTTAACGAGACTGTCTTTAGTCACTTCAAAATGACACTGCCAACCCATTACCCAATTATCTAAAACTTCATGCTGCGGAGTTTGATAGATAAAGCCTTGATTCGCCCAAGCCTCTGACGTTGCGATAATACTCGCCCCTTTTGGACAGTCAAAACCATCGCCATGAAAGTGAAACACGGTAAACTCTTGCTTAGGTAAATCCTGTAATAAAGGATGCAGCTGTCCTTCGGGCGTCAAACGAATGGGTAACCAACCGATTTCCTTTACGCTAGACGGCTGGACACTAGCGCCCAAACAATGCGCGAGCAGTTGCGCCCCTAAGCAGATACCGATTACCGTTTTTCCAGTATCAATAGCTTGTCTAATCAAGTGCTTTTCAGCGCTTAACCAAGGATATTTTTCCTCATCGTGGACGCTCATCGGTCTACCCATCACGATGAGCCAATCAAAGCTGTCTTGCGCTGGCAAGGAGTCGTTATCGTAAGATCGACTAACGCTCATCCTATGATGGTGGTTATTTGCCCATTGTTTGATGAAACTCAGGTCTTCGTAATCGGTATGGAATAGGGCGTGGATGCGTAGTGTCATTTTATACCTTTTCATTAAAGAGCCTTATATTAGGGCATGTCCTCAATAAGATATGAACTTAATAAAAATCATCACGATCCGCATACTTATTGTTTAGTGCCTTTAAAATCGCATAAGTTTCTAAATCCATCTCGCCAGTTGGCTGCTGTGGTTTAAAGTGTAATTGAAAGGCATAAATCACATCACGACTGGCTTTATCCCACTCATCGCTGTCGTTAATTTGATAACCGTAGTCGCGAAAGGCTTGTTTGATCTCGGGTATCGTTGCCGCTGTAAACTCGTCTTGATTCGTAAAGAACTGTTTATCAAATTCATCATACCAAGCGCCAATACCGTAATCGATATACAATCGCTGCCAAGGGAACTTTGCACCGGGGTCGATTTTGCGCGTAGGCGCTAGATCAGCATGACCAATGATATTTTTTGGTGAGATGTCATATCTCTTTGCTAGGTCTTGTACCAGTTGCCCGACTTTTTTAATCTGCAATTCATCAAATTCGACATAGTGCTCGTAAGGATGGTAGTCGAGTTTGCCATTTTTTAGCGCCTGACGATATTTAGGTTGAATGCCGCTATTGACAATTTCGATGCCGATAGAGGTATCGTTGAGTATCGTTCTGCCTGCAAAGCCGCCATTACCAGCATGCCAAGCACGTTCGCTTTCAGGCACTAGGTTATAAATTTTATTATCGTTGCTGTCTAAAACCAGATAGTGGGCGCTGACTTGACCGGTGGTCAATGTTTTTAGAGATCTGGCATTATTGCTCACCGTATAATGCAGGACGATGGTTTTAATACGCTGACTTTTGCCAGAGGCTTGATAGGTTTCGCTATCTATGATGTATTTTTCAGGAGTGGCTACTTGAGAGGTCGTCGTAGCGCATCCAGTGAGTAGCGAGGCTATAAACAATGTCGAAAATGCTAAAGCAGTAATATTTTTTGCCATGAAGTGCTCTATGTGAATAAAGGCGTGCTGATAAGATCACCTTATTTTAAGTTTGTATTGCTATTAAATGATTATGAGGTTCTTTAAGGCTTTGTTTTCAAACCTTCTCAATCTTCTTCGCCAAAACCACCTTCCAGCTTTCTTCCAAATACTCAATTGCCAGCCAAGGCTTAATCACCTTAGCTTCAAATTTTTCTTTTGAGTTCGACAATTGCCATAGCTTATCTAATGTTGCGAACGGATAAGGTCGCTCGATTAAATAAACCGGTAAATCAGCGCTAATAATGCCCGCGCGTTCTACCTCAAAGTACCAGCCAGCGATACCTTGTTTGGTCACCCACGAAGCGATATTGGGTACTTTGCTAAACTGTCCGATTTGGTCGTTGATTTTATAGCAAGGACGGCGCGGCTGAACAATGCGTAATTGCACGCTGTCGCTATTATTATCAGTGCCATTGTTTTCATCTTTTCCATACTGAAAAACGTCTCCAATACAGACAGTCGTCTCGTCCATCTCTGGTAAACCGTTCACTGCTTCGGTGGTTAGATTTTCGCCCAATGTGCCGATACGTACTTTTAAAGCAAATTCTGCGTTAATTTTTTCGTAAGTCGCAACTGGCAATTGATGCACCGCTTTTAATGGGCCACCATGATGACGTCGATCGGCTTGTTCATCGGTGGTCAAGCCCATAAAATCGACAGCGACAGGTGCTTTGATGGGCGCTTTATCGATAGCGCTCATTTGCTCACGGGCGAACGGCATGGCTTTGCCAGCACGGACACAGATTAGGTTAGCGATATGTAGCGGCAGCGCTTGGTTGAAGTTAGCCTTGGTGGTCTGAGTGGATCGGGTAGAGGTTTTTACTGTTTCTATGCTCATTGAATGTCCTAAGAAAATATTCTTGAATCATGGCAACTATCTTAGCGTAATCGTTGGCGGCTTTCAGCTTATTTAAAACGTGCAGTAGGTTCAACTTAGGAACGATATAGAGGATTCACTTTAAAATCGATACAGTAGCAGGTAGTTATTAATGCTTTGATTTTATTTTGAACTGCTCATGCCTATGACTATTTATCAACGCTCAGGCATAAAAAAAGGCCAGATAATTCTAGCCTTTTTTATTTATACAACATATAGCAGCAAAGTGATTTTAGTTACGAGGACCCGCTTTTTTCTCACGTGGTACAGCGACCAGCTCAGCCAATTGATCAGGCGATGACCATAGACCTTCTAGGTCGTAGAACTCACGTGCTTGCGGGGTCATCATATGCACGACGACAGCGCCCAAATCAATCAGCGTCCAGTCAGAGTCGACACCGCCTTCACGGCCAAGTGGCATGAAGCCCGCTTGCTTGGCTTCAGCGCCGACACTGTCAGCCATTGCCCGTACATGGCGTTTTGACGTGCCGTCAGCGATGACGATGCGCTCCATTACGTCGGTCAAATCTTCGACGTCGATGACGGTGATGTTTTTCGCTTTCATATTGTCTAGCGCGCTTTCAACGAGGGTCAAACACTCTTTTAAGCGGTCGTCGGTCATGGTGTTGGTCATAGATCTTAATCTCTTGAATCGTAAATATTAAAAATAAAGGGGTAAATTATCAACTTGCTTGAGTTGGTGTTGTCCAACTGAGTATAGGTAGCCAGACGTTTTTAGAGTTGGCATGGGCAAAATGATAAAGATAAGGTGATTTTAACGGAATTGAGCAGCAGAATATAGCTGATGGGCGATAATATATTGATAAACAGCAGGATTTAGCCATTTAGTTACTGGATTGGCTTTGGGATGGCTCATAATATCATTTATTGGCACAGCAGAGGCAATTTGCGTTTGGGTGGCGTGTTTTATATCTAATGACATAGACGCTTGCTGTAACTGTTGCCGTATTTGCGTACTCGATACCGCGGCGATAGCGCGCGAGTCTATATAAATATGGCCTTGATATCTATTTTTTAAAACACTGCTATCCGCTGAGCTTTGAGTATTTGGTGTTAAAAGCTTGGCTATCGAGTCGACGACGAAAGGGTGTAGCGATGTGGGAAGTTGAGACTGTAATTGAGTCGGCATATTATTCTCAAAGACGTTTTTATTAATATTAACGGGGTCGTTACGATTAAAAACCCATAAGTTGACGTAATCTGTCAGTGTTAAACCGTCTTTCCATTTTTCCAAACTGCGCGCACTGTCCATTCCCATCATAAATATCAAACTGTCTTGTGGGTGGTGCGCGCGCAATGTTGTCACACTATCGATGGTATAGACAGGCGGCGTTTGCCATAGCTCAAGCTCATTAACTTCTAGCGGTGTATTTTGAGTCGCCAATTTTAACATGGCCAATCGATGCGCAGGATTAGTGCTATGTTGTTTAAATGGCGAGCGCGCATTGGGCAATAATGAGACGTGTAGCGCACGCTGTTGTTGCTTAGCTATCGGCAATAAACATTCATAAACGTACAACGCCATTTGCAAATGACCATCATGCACTGGGTCAAATGAGCCACCTAAGTAAGCACGAATGGCAGGTTTGGACTTTTGACTTTGGCTTGATTGCTTATTAGACGTATTTAACATAGGCGATGTATCAATATTACTTTTCACTGAGTATATTCAGCATTGACTATATCACCTTTAACAGCTAATAAAAAACCGACTATCATAATGACAGTCGGTTATATATGAAAACGCTTAATAAATATTACAACGATTAAATCGCATCGCTATAAGCTTGGATGGCGGTGAGAGCGATGGTATAGACAATATCATCGACCAGTGCACCACGTGACAAGTCGTTTACTGGCTTGTTCAAACCTTGCAACATCGGACCGACACTAATGACATTGGCACTGCGTTGAACTGCTTTATAAGTGGTGTTGCCCGTATTGAGGTCTGGGAAGATAAAGACGTTGGCTTGTCCGGCAACCGGTGAGTCAGGCGCTTTTTGCTTGCCGACGCTCATCACAGAGGCCGCATCATACTGTAGTGGACCATCGACTTTTAGATCTGGCGCACGTTCGCGTACGATTTGGGTCGCACGAGTGACTTTTTCGACATCTGCGCCTGTTCCTGATGAGCCAGTAGAGTAGCTAATCATGGCTACTTTTGGATCAATACCGAAGGCAGCAGCAGACTGTGCTGATTGAATAGCAATCTCTGCCAGCTCTTCCGCGTTAGGATCAGGGTTGATGGCACAGTCACCGTAGACCACCACTTGCTCAGGCAACAGCATAAAGAATACTGACGACACGAGCGAGTACTGCGGTGCGGTCTTAATCAACTGAAATGCTGGACGGACGGTGTTGGCCGTAGTATGAATCGCCCCAGAGACTAAGCCGTCGACTTCGTCCATTTGGAGCATGGTAGTGCCTAGATAAACGGTATCTTTTAGGTACTCAGCAGCGACATCTGGGCCAGTCTTGCCGTTGCGGCGTTCCACGACTGCAGCGATATATTTGCTCATATCGAGGCTATCAGGATCGATAATCTCTAACCCTTCGGGCAATACCAAGTCGCGGTTTTTGGCCACTTGTTCGACTTCACTACGCTTAGCAATTAACACACAATTGGCAATACCACGGCTTTGACAGATACAAGCCGCCTCTACCGTGCGCGGCTCACAGCCTTCTGGTAGGACGATACGTTTCTTAGCATTTTGCGCTTTTTTGACCACTTGATGGCGGAACGCTGATGGTGATAAGCGCGTCTCATAATCTTGGCTGAAATACTCTTTAATCCAGTCAAGATTTAGATGTGCGGCAACATAACGAGCCACTTCTTCGGCGCGCTCGGTATCATCACTTGGAATCTCAGCGCTCATATGGACAAGGCTTTGTACCGTCTCATAACTGTCGCTTTCGACACTCATCACCGGGATGCCTGTTTTGAGCGCAGAATGCCATAGCTCAGCGACGGTGTCACTTGGCTCGACGCCACCTGTTAATACCAGACCTGCTAGTGGGATGCCGTTGATACAGGCCAAGCCAGCCGCCAATAGCAAATCATCACGATCACCAGGTACCACGACAAGGGTGCCGCGCTTAAAGACTTCATCAATACGGGCAACGGAGCGTGCAGTTAAGCTAATACGGCTGATACGGCGTGATTTTGCCTCACCGACATTGAGCCATTTGGCATCAAGCTCAGCGGCGATATCCCAGGTACGAGGCACAGAGAGTGAGTCACTAAAAGGTACCACGCCGATTAAACGAAAGGCTTCTGTGTCAAAATGAGGTGATAAACGCTGGACTTCTTGCATGAAGTTTTCATCTAAACTGACGACGGCTTCACCAGGAGCGACAGGTTGGGTCTCAAAAGTGTTTGGTACATTTTGCACACGCATCAAAATCACACCAAGCGTGCGCTCATGGGCGATACCGCCAAACTCACGAGCGTGGACATCGAGCTTATCGGCCAGATAAGCGGGTTTGCTGGTATCAGCGGTACTGACAAATATAATTTTGGCATCAAGCGCGTGAGCAATGGCGCGGTTGATTTGTGAGGCATAGGAGGTCTCGGTGGTTGGTACCAGCCCCTCACAGATGACCACGTCATGGTCGTCACCGATGGTATTATAATTGACGACCACTTCTTCGAGCAGGTCATCGAGATTGCCATCACCAATCATGCGCTCAACACGCTGACGGTTGATAGACTTAGGCGGGGTTAGGCCAAAAGCATGCATGGTTAAGGCGCTTGAGCTGTCTAAGCTGTTTTGCTTATCGAGCGTATCGTCCTGCAAAAATGGCTTCATAAAGCCTGCTTTTATACCGTTGTAATCAAAAGCACGGATCAGTCCAAGTGCTGCTGAAGTCACACCGATACCGCGGCTGATGGGAACGAGTAAAATGGTTTGCATAAAGTATCCTACGGTTTATTATATTTTTAAAGCTCAATTCATCCGTGCTGAAATGAGCAAAACGTCGCGCTTCTTGTCTCATTTCTAAAAGACAGTATTTCTAAAAGACAGTACTTCTAAAAAAAGGTCTCTAAAAGACAGTATTTCTATAAGAAGCGCTGAGCAAAAATAATCGAGATTAATCTAAGTTTAAAGCCTGACGAGTTTCTTGAGCGATGCGGCATTCTTCATCGGTTGGCACCACCCACAGCTCGATGTTACTATCGTCTGAATGGAAGCTGCCTTCACTACCACCGACCAAGCTGGCGTTCTTATCAGTATCTACTTTGATACCAAAATGCGGCATCATCTCTAAGATACGTGTACGCGTGGTGACAGAATTTTCACCGATACCACCAGTAAAGACGATACCAGTAAAGGTAGGTAGAGCGCAGCTTAGACTGGCAAGATATTTAGCGACGCGGTAGCAGAACATTTCGATAGCAAGTTTGGCGTCTTGATGACCTTCATCAGCCGCTTGCTCGATAGTGCGTAGATCATTGGATAGGCCTGAGATACCAAGCAGACCACTTTCTTTATTGAGTATCGTATCGATATCTTCTAAGCTCATACCAAGCTGACGCTTTAGGTGTATGTGTAAGCTTGGGTCGACATCGCCACTACGTGTCCCCATCATTAGGCCCTCAAGTGGCGTCAGTCCCATACTGGTATCAAGACTTTTGCCATCATAAACGGCCGTCGCTGAGCAACCATTACCTAGATGAGCTGTGAGCCAACCATGTGGCGCTTTAGACTCAGTAATTTCGCTTGCACGCTCTGAGACGTAGGCATGAGAGGTACCATGGAAACCATAACGGCGGATTTTATGCTCTTCGTACATAGCTTTTGGTAGCGGATAGCGGAAGGCAACAGGCGGCATGGTTTGATGGAAAGCCGTATCGAAGACGACCACTTGTGGGATTTCAGGATAAATGGCTTGTACCGCTTCGATGCCCAAAGCATTAGCAGGATTGTGTAGCGGTGCTAATACTTTTAAGCGTTTAACTTCTGCTAAGACATGGTCGTCAACACGAACCGCCTCAGAGTACTCACGGCCACCATGCACCACGCGATGCCCCACTGCGATAAAGTGGTACTGCTCTAATAGTTCAAGAATTTTTTTCAAGGCAAGCTCATGGCGGCCACCAGTAATGGCAATTTCTAACTTGTCGCCATTGAGGGTAGTGTGTTTGATACGGGCCGTATCGAGTCCTAAGTTTTCGGCTAGGCCAGTGATACGAGTAGTGTCGTCGTCGCTAATCAGCGCGTATTTGATAGAAGAGGAACCGCAGTTAAGGACTAGGGTAGGGTTGGTCAAGGTTGATGCTTCGGTGTTTTTATCATCAAAAGTGGTGGTTAGGCTGGCGCTCATACTCTATCCTTAGATTATATTTTATAAATGGTGACTCATCCTAGATGAACACCGGTAAATACACAAAAACCAGCCATATCCATGCTGACAAACGCCAAACAAGTACATTGCTGATCTCGGTTACTCTGGGTCTGGAACTATTTGTCACGGTCTATCAGTAACACTATCAGTATCGATGAGTCGCACGCTAGCGCCTCATTACAGCCACAAGACCTGAGTATAATGTAACATATTTTGGTGGCTATACCACGATAACTATAAGGTTTAAAAATTAGGGCTTCGGATGGCTCAATACAACTGTACACCGAGCTTAGCCAGTATTTATCAGAGGCCACGACTGAAAACAAATACTAATAAAAATTGTAAGTAAATTTTTCTAAATAAGCATAAAGTCGCTTTCATTAGCTGAGTGCTGAATGGAGAGTGCTGTTATTAATATAGTCGGTGGTGTTCTAAAAAGTATGCTGGCATCAGACGTAGCCATAATTGATGTAAAAGAACACCAAATCAAACACTTTAAAATGATTATCAAGCTTTTTTGAGAAGCAACAAGTCTTTCTAACCGCTCGTCTTAATCGGTGTCTAAGGCGACAGTTATTACCCTCTATAC